>NZ_JBYNAH010000412.1:0-1137 GCF_059781815.1 Salipiger sp.
CGCCTGGCGCTGAATGAGCTTGCCGAGACCCGCCGCGCCCTGCTGGGACATCTGTTCCCCGGTGCAGTCGTCTCGGATCACGATGCCGCCTCGATCGATGACCGGCTGGATCGGTCGATCACGCCCTCGGTCATCGTGATGAACCCACCGTTTTCTGCGGCCAACCATGTCGACGGCCGGTTCCGGCAGGCCACCAGCCAACATGTCCTGTCCGCCCTAGCGCGTCTCGCGCCGGGTGGGCGGCTTGTCGTCATCACCGGCGAGAGCTTCCGCCCCTCGACGAAATCCTTTCAGTCGACGTTTCAGCGGATCGCACAAAGCGCCGATGTGGTATTTTCCGCCGCTATCGACGGCAAGGTCTTTGCGCGGCATGGCACCACGATCGACACACGGCTGACGGTGATCGACAAGCGTGCGACTGGCGCTGATGAGATCGCATCGGTCGAAAGCGAGGCCGTCTACCATCCGATCTGCGCGACCACCGCCGACCTTCTCAACGCAGTGCTCACCCACTGCCCGCAGCGCCACAGCCCCTCGCCCTGCCCCACCAGTACGGCCCTGTCGGCTCCGACCGCTTCGACCCGCACCAACCTGCAGGCCCTGCGCAATGCCGCGCGCAAGGAAACCCGTGCCCTCGCCGAAGAACGCGCAAGGCACCCGTTTGACGATATCACGACGGCCCCGATCGACTACCTGCCGAAGGCTTGGAGCCAACCCGACGGCACGCTGCAGGACACGGTCTACGAGGCCTATGACCTTCAGGCGATCAGGATCGATGGCGCGGCGGAACATCCGACCGCGCTGGTGCAATCCACCGCCATGGCCTCGGTGCCGCCGCCCGTGCCGACCTATCGTCCCATCCTGCCGAAGAACCTCGTTCAGGACGGCCTTCTTTCTGCGCCGCAGCTGGAAAGTGTCATCTATGCGGGCAACGCGCATGAGACGCATCTCAAGGGCTGGTTCAAGCGCGGCGAGATCGAAGGCCAGTTGATGGCGGCGGCCGAGGGCGACGAAGGCGCGTTTCGCCTGCGCAAGGGCTGGTTTCTGGGTGATGGCACGGGATGCGGTAAAGGGCGACAGGTTGCCGGTATCATCCTCGATAATTGGCTCAAAGGGCGCCGACGGGCGGTCTGGGTC
>NZ_JBYNAH010000412.1:1147-1737 GCF_059781815.1 Salipiger sp.
GGTCTCGAAGAGCGACAAGCTCATCGAAGATGCGCGTCGCGACTGGATAGCGCTCGGGGGACGCGAAAGCGATATCGTGCCGCTCTCGAAGTTCCGCCAGGGCAGCGACATCCGCCTGCCCGAGGGCATCCTCTTCGTCACCTACGCCACGCTGCGCTCGGCTGAACGTGAGGGCAAAGCCTCCCGCCTCGATCAGGTCACGTCCTGGCTCAGCGATGGGTTCGACGGGGTCATTGCTTTTGATGAAAGCCATGCCATGGCGAATGCTGCCGGAGAAAAGTCCGACCGCGGCGACAAGAAGGCGTCCCAGCAGGGCCTCGCTGGCCTCGCGCTGCAGAACGCCGCGCCCGATGCACGGGTTCTCTATGTCTCGGCGACCGGTGCCACAGTCGTCGGCAATCTTGCCTATGCTTCGCGCCTCGGTCTCTGGGGCACCGGCGATTTCCCCTTCGTGACGCGGGCCGAGTTCGTCGCCGCGATGGAGGCCGGGGGCATTGCGGCCATGGAGATGATCTCGCGCGACCTGAAGGCGCTTGGGCTCTATCTCGCGCGGTCCCTCTCCTATGCCGGGGTCGAATACGAGATGCTGG
>NZ_JBYNAH010000269.1:0-6475 GCF_059781815.1 Salipiger sp.
GGCCTTCTCGGCCTCCCAGCGGGCGTTGGCCGTGTCGAGACAGGCCTGCGCATCGGCGAGCTGAGCCGCCACCTCTGCCGCGCGCGCGTCGACCTCGATGCCGATGGCCTCCTCGCGTTCGATGATGCCGGCCTCGATCTCGAGCGCCGCCAGCCGCCGCTCGCAATCCTCGACCTCGGCCGGGGTGGCGTGCTGGCTCACGGCGACGCGGGCGCAGGCGGTGTCGAGCAGGCTGATCGCCTTGTCCGGCAGCTGCCGCGCCGGAATGTAGCGATGCGACAGCTTCACCGCCGCCTCGATGCTCTCGTCCAGCAGCTCGACCTTGTGGTGCTTCTCGAGCACCCCGGCCACGCCCCGGCACATCAGCACCGCCTTCTCCTCGTCGGGCTCGTCGACGATCACCGTCTGGAAGCGCCGGGTGAGCGCCGGGTCGGGCTCGATATGTTGCTTGTACTCGGCCCAGGTGGTGGCCGCGATGGTGCGCAGCTCGCCGCGCGCCAGCGGCGGCTTGAGCAGGTTCGCCGCATCGCCGGTGCCCGCCGCGCCGCCTGCCCCGATCAGGGTATGGGCCTCGTCGATGAACAGGATGATCGGCGTGTCCGAGCTCTGCACCTCCTCGATCACCGCCTTGAGGCGCTTCTCGAACTCGCCCTTCACCGAGGCCCCGGCCTGCATCAGGCCGATGTCGAGCATGTGCAGATCGACGTTGCGCAGCTGCGGCGGCACGTCGCCGCGCGCGAGGCGCTGCGCAAAGCCCTCGACCACCGCCGTCTTGCCGACCCCGGCCTCGCCGGTAAGGATCGGGTTGTTCTGCTTGCGCCGCAGCAGGATATCCACGATCTGCCGGATCTCGGGATCGCGCCCCACGACCGGGTCCATCTTGCCCGCCTTGGCGCGCTCGGTGAGGTTGGTGGCGTATTGCGCCAGCGCCGACTTGCCGCCCGGCGCGGGCTTGCCCTTGGGCGCCTCCTCCGGTGCCGTCGCGGGCCGCTCGATGCTGTCGACCAGCAGCGTGTCGAGCTGGTCGGCCATGGCGTTAGGGTCGATCTTGTCGAATTCGAGGCTGATCTTGTAGAGCAGCCCCTCGAGCACCGGCACCTTCAACGCCGCGATCAGCAGGTAGGCCGAGCGGACCGTGTCGTCGCCATAGTCGAGCGAGGCGAGGCTCCAGGCCTCCTGGATGGCGCGGAAGATGTGGTCGGAGAACTCCTCCACCGCGCTCGCGCCATGCGGCAGCGCATCGGTCGCCTTGAGGATGTCGCCGTCGAAGCGGTGCCGGTCGACGCCTGCGGCATCGAAGAGAATCGACACGTCCGAATACTCGGTATCGGCGAGCGCGGTGACGAAATGCACCAGTTCCACATAAGGATTGCCGCGTCGTTTCGCGGCCTGTGCCGCCTCGGAAAATGCCTTGAGGCAGGTGGGATTGAGCTTGCCGACAAGCTCCTTGCGCTTGATGGTTTCCTGCGAGCCGCGAGTGGCCATAGTCGAGTATCTCCGGCAAAAAATATTGTCCGGCTGCGCCGGTAATGAAATAATCGTTCTCGTATTATGCTCTCAGACTAACCTAATTTCGTTTTCAAATCGACCGCTTTGGCGATCGCCGGCCACGAGGGACAGATCGTGCTCAAGGACCCGCTCGCGACGGACATCTTTTCCAAGGGCCAGGTGCTCAACAATACATACGAGGTGCTCGGGGTTCTCGGGCGCGGCGGTACCGGCGAGGTCTATCTCGCCCGCAACCAGATTTCCGAGCGCAACGTGGCAATCAAGGCGCTCAACGCGCAGTTCTCGGGCCAGTCCGAATATGTCGAGCTGATGAAGCGCGAAGAGCAGATGCGCAGCATCCTCAACGACGCGGTGGTGCGCTATTCCGACTGCTCGCGCTCGGATGACGGCCATGTCTTCCTGGTGATGGATTATGTCGACGGCATCTCGCTCAGCGACCTGATGGAGCAGCGCCGGCTCGAGGATCGCGAGCTGCTGATCGTCGGCCACCGCGTGCTCGAGGGGCTGGTGGCGACCCATGCCCAGGGCATCGTCCACCGCGACCTCTCGCCCGACAACATCATCCTGCGCGGCGGCAAGGCCGAGCAGGCGACGATCATCGATTTCGGCATCGCCAAGGACACCGCCGCAGGCGCCCGCACCATCGTCGGCAAGCAGTTCGCCGGAAAGTACGAATACGCCGCCCCCGAGCAGCTCGACGGCGACGCGGATTTCCGCGCCGATCTCTACGCGCTTGGCGCCTCGCTTCTGGCGGCAAAGCGGCGCGAGGTGCCGGAGGTGGGCACCAATCCCGGCGAGGTGGTGCGCTTCAAGGCGCGCCCGCTCGACACCTCGGGGCTCGACGCGCCGCTGAAAGACCTGATCGAGTGGCTCGCCGCCCCCGATCTGCGCAACCGCCCCCGCGACGCGACCGAGGCGCTGGAAAGGCTGGATGGCTGGCTGAAGCCGTTCTCGGGCAAGGCGGCGGGGAAGACGAAGAAGAAGGGCTCCGGCGGGCTGATCGCGGCCGGGCTGGTGGTGGCGCTGGCCGCCGGCGGCGTGGCGCTCTGGCAGGGCGGCGCGCTCGAGGCGCTGTTCCCGCCGCCCCTGCCCCATGCCGAGCCCTACCGGCTGAGCGCGGTCAAGAGCGGCGCCACCCCGCATCTGAGCGGCAACGCGCCGGACGAGGCGGCGGCGCAGACCCTGCACACCGCCTTTGGCGAGGCCACGGGCAGCCCCGCGCCCGAGGGCGCGCTGACGCTCGCCACCGGCCTGCCCTTCGAGGGTTGGACCGACGAGGTGGCCAGCTTGCTTGCCAGCCTCGCCCCACTCGAAAGCTGGGATCTCGAGGTGACCGGCAACACCGCCAAGCTCACCGGCCTTGCGCCGAGCACACGCGCACGAGACGCACTGCGCGACACGATCTCAGGGCGCGACAGCCCGCTCGCGGTCAGCGCCGAGCTGCTGGCCGGCCCCGAGCGGCTGCAGGCGTCGGCACTCGACCGGGTGCTCGCGGGCCATGCCGATTGCGGCCCGCTCGAACAGCTCGACGGCGACGGCGTGACCTACGCGCTCTTCGAGACCATCACCGTCACCGGCGACATCTCGGACGAAGCGGTGGCCGAGGCGATCCGCGCCGACCTGACCCCGGCCATCGGCGACCGCAAGCTGCGCGTCGAGACCCGCACGCTGAACGAGGATCTCTGCGCCATCCGTTCGGTGATGCCCAACACCCCCGCCGGGCCTGTCTCGATCTGGCTCGGCGACGGCGACACCGGCAAGCCGGTGCTCACCGGCGTCTACCGCACCGGCGAGAACCCGGTGGCCGAGATCCAGCTCCCCGCCGATCTGACCGGCGCCTCGCTCTGGGTGATGGTGGTCGACAACACCGGCAAGGTGTTCCACATCCTACCAAACATGAACGCCGAGGAGACCTCGGTCGATGCGCTCGGCGTGGTCGAGAACGGCATCCGCCGGATCCGCGTGTTGTGGCCGATCTCGTCGCTGACCGAGGATCCGACGCGGCTCGCGGTGCAGGTGACCGAGGGCGATTACGGCAAGTCGGAGGTGGTGGCGATCCTGTCGCGAGAGCCGCTCTTCGACATCCGCCGCCCGCGCGACGAGAGCGTGGCCTCGGTGGCCGAGGCGCTGGCCGAGACGCTCACGGGCCGCGACGGCGTCGTGCTCGGCATCGCCTCGCGGATCATCGACGCGCGGCCCTGAGCGCATGAGGATCCGTCCGGTCGCCCTCCTCCCACCTTGCCATCCGGCGCCTGGCCCACAATCCGCGCCGGGAGAACTCCGAGCCGCCAGCGCCGGGAAGCGCTTATTTTTGCACGCATTTAATGGAAAGACCTGCCCATGTCCGACTGGTCCCACGGCTACCCCGTCGACAGCGCCTATTTCGACACCATGCAACCCGAGATCTCGCCCTTCCGCTGGCGCCCGGCGCTGCTCACCGCGCGCTTTTCGGGCCCGTCCACCCGACGGTTCCGCTTCCTCGAGCTCGGTTGCGGCTCGGCCCACACGCTGATCGCGCTGGCCGCCTGCTATCCCGAGGCCGAGTTTCTTGGCGTCGATTTCATGCCCGAGCACGTGGTCCGCGCCCGGGCGCTGATCGCCGAGATCGGGCTGACCAACATCCGTGTCGAGGAGGCGGGCTTTGCCGATCTCGCCGCCGAGGCCCCCGAGGCGCAATACGATTACGCCGCCCTGCACGGGGTCTGGAGCTGGGTCGACGCCGAGACCCGCGGCGACATCGTCGCGCTGCTGGGGCGCTGGCTGGCGCCCGGTGCGCTGGTCTACAACGGCTACAACTGTGCCGCCGGCTGGGCCGCCGCGGCACCGATCCGGCAGATCTTCCGCGAGGCGCCGATGGGCACAGCCGACACCAGATACGCCGCCGCCCGCGAGGCCGTGGAGGCGTGGCTGTCCTATAGCGAGAACCCGGCGCTCGACGCGCTCTGGCAGCGGCTGTCGAAACAGGCCGACGCCTTCCTCGCCCACGAGCTTGGCGCGGCGCATGGCAGCGCCGTGTGGTTCACCGATCTGGCCGAGGCGCTCGCCCCGGCCAAGCTCGGCTTTGCCTGCGCCTGCGAACTGCACGAGCAGTTCGACGCGCTCTTCCTCGACGGCCCCCGGCTCGACCTGATCCGGCGCGGCACCGAGCAGGGCTGGGGCCAGACCGCGCGCGACCTGTCCTATGTCCGCACCTTCCGTTCCGACCTGTTCCACCGCGGCGCGCTGCGGCTCACCACCTCGGAGATGATTGCGGAACTGCGCGCGCTGCGGGTGCTGGGCTGGAGCCGCGACGCGGGGTTCGGCCTGCTGGCCGATCTGCCGGTCAAGGACACGCCCGTGGCGTCGCCCGAGATCGAGGCGCAGGTGGCGGAGCTTGCCGCCGCCGGCCCGCGCCTCATCGGCGAGATCGTCGACGGGCTCGATCTCGATCCGCAGAGGGCACTACAGGCGGTGCTGGTGCAGCTCATCAAGGGCAATCTGCTGGCGGTGCGCGACAAGGCCGAGGTGGCCGCCGCGCGAGACGGCACCCGCGCCTTCAACGCGGTCGCCAAGCATCATCTCGAGGCCGGCCAGCGCATCCTGCCCGGGCTTGCCTCGCCCGAGACCGGCGGCGTGATCGTCGTCCCGAAAGCCCTGCAACGCGCGGGCTTCGGGCTCGACGCCGGGACGCCGGAGCTGTTGCAACGTCTGCAAAGCCTGTCCCTCGCTCTATGACAAAGCCTTCCGTCGGGTCATATCTTCTACGCGCCCGACGCACCCGAGACGGGCAGCGGGCGCGGCACCGGCGCAAGGCCCTCCCGAGACACCCGACAAGACGCAGCCGAAAGGAAGACATCAAATGGCATTGAAGGTCAGCGCAGCCGAGTTGGTGGCCGCGGCGCGAGCACGGATCCCGGAGGTCGAGACAGCCGACGCCATCGCGCAACTCGGGACCGAGGATCTGGTGATCGTCGACATTCGCGACGTGCGCGAACGGCAGCGCAGCGGGTACATCCCCGGCTCGATCCACGCCCCGCGTGGCATGCTCGAGTTCTGGATCGACCCCGAAAGCCCCTATCACCGCGAGGTCTTTGCGCAGGCGGGCAAGCGCTACCTGTTCCATTGCGCCAGCGGCTGGCGCTCGGCGCTGGCAGTGGCAGCCCTGCAGGATATGGGATTCGACGCCGCGCATCTGCGCGATGGCTTTACCGACTGGGTGGCGCAGGGCGGGCCGGTCGAGCGCCCCGCCCCGAAAGACTGACCGCCGGCCTCAGCGGCTCTGGCCGGCGAGCACCGCGAGAATCGCCTCGGCAGGCTGGCCGGACGCAGCGGCAATCTCGGTCAGGCTTTGCGACGGGTCGGTCACGGTGAAGCCCGCCTCGCCCAGTGCGGCACCGAGCGCCTCGGGCGTTTCGCCCATCACCAGGGCCACCGCCGTCACGGAACCGCTCAGAACCTGCTGCGCCACGGCGAATTGCGGCGGGCGCCCGCCAGCGGCGGTGCTGTCATAGGTGGGAACCACGAAGGCCAGCGCGGCGACCACCGAGGCCACCATCGCCACGGCGAAGACCGGCTTGCGCAGATAGGCGCTCATCGGGCGCCAGTTCTTCCAGATATGCAGCGCGAACGGCAGGATCAGCACCATGCTGAGCCATTCGTGCATGCCGTGGAACGTGCCGGGCGCCCAATGGAAGAACAGGGCGATTCCCGAGATCAGGGAAACGAGGAACAGGCCGGTGATCAGCGGCGTGGCGGTACGGTTGAGAAGCTGTGACATGGCGTATGGCTCTGTGAACATTCAGGATAGAAATACGGGGCCGCACCGCCCGCGCGGCGCGGCTGTTCCTGAAACGCAGGGCCGCGGCGGCTCCGTCGCAGGTTTCGATGAGAAAGATGAGTTTTTTCTCTTGCAGACCGACGCGGGAGACTCTAAATCGCCTCCACCACCAAGGGGGCGGGCGTAGCTCAGGGGTAGAGCATTACCTTG
>NZ_JBYNAH010000413.1:0-1734 GCF_059781815.1 Salipiger sp.
AAGGCCTTGTAGGCGGTCTCCTTGGCGATGGCCTGCCAGGCGTTGAATTCGTCCTGGGTCATCTCTGCGATCTCGACGCCGTTCTCCTTGAACACGTCGCGCGCGTTGCTGTCCTGCGCCTTGGCCTCTTCGAGGTAATAGGCCTCGGCCTTGGCCGACGCATCCAGCAGCGCCTGCTGCTGCGCTTCGGTCAGGCCCTCGAAGGTCGACTTGGTCATCAGGAGCGGCTGGTACATGAACCACAGCGCGTATTCGCCCGCCGGGGTGAAGCACTTCACCTGCTCGTAGATCCGGTACGAGACGAAGGACGAGGACGAGGTGTTGGCCGCATCCAGAACGCCGGTCTGCATGGCGTTGTAGATCTCGGCCGAGGACATCGACGCGATCGAGGCCCCGGCCCCGGCCAGCATCTGCTCGAAGGCCTTGCCCGCCGCGCGGGTCTGCTTGCCCTGCACGTCGTCCGGAGAGGTGATGCAGCCATCGGTGCCGGCAAAGCCGCCGGCGAGGTAGCCGTGCACCAGCGTCATCACGTCATCCTCGTTCAGGATCGCTTCGATCTCGTCCATGAACTCGCTGTCGTTGAGTCGCGCCGCATGGTCGTGGTTCTTCACCAGCCCCGGCATCAGGGTCAGGTTGTAGGCGTTGCGCAGGCCGCCGGCATAGGCCAGCGGGAAGACGATCATGTCGACCTGCCCACGGGCCAGCGGCTTGTACTGCTCGCGCGCCTTGAACAGCGATTGCGTCGGGAAAATCTTGATGTCGAGATCGACATCGGCAGCGGCGACCTCGTCGGCGACCATCTGGGCCACCTTGTGGCGCAGGTCGCTCTCGGAAAACTGGTGCGACAGGCGCAGCTCGGTAGCGTGCAAGGCGGACGTGCCAAGCAGAACGGTCGCGGCGGCGGCCGCGAGGGTCTTGGTGAACTTCATGGTTTCTCCTCCCAGAGTTGACCGGGTTGTGCCCCCGGTCGAGGCCCAACCTTGCAATGATTGTTTTTTCAGTCAAGTTTTTTGTATACAAGAATTACAATCTTGTCGGCCAGACGCCGCCGCTATAGGATCGTGCCATGGAAAGAAAGCGTTCGGACATCATCGCTGACGAGCTGGAAAGCCTGATCCTCGACGGCTCCTTCGCCGATGGCGAGCGGCTCGACGAATCCCAGCTGGCCGAGCGCTTCAACGTCTCGCGCACGCCGCTGCGCGAGGCCTTCCAGCGGCTGGCGCTGTCGGGGCTGGCCGAGCAGATCCCGCGCCGGGGCGTCTTCGTGCGCCAGCCCGGCCCGGTCGAACTCATCGAGATGTTCGAGGTGATGGCGGCGCTCGAGGCGCTCTGCGGAGAGCTTGCCGCCGCGCGCATCACCGATGAGGCGCTCGAAGAGCTGCGCGCCGCCAATGCGCGCTGCCAGCAGGCGGTCGAGGCGCGCGACACCGATGCCTATTACCGCGAGAACGAATGCTTCCACGGCATTCTCTACCGCCAGTCCGGCAACGGCTTTCTCGAACAGGAAAGCCGCCGCCTGCACCGGAGGCTTCAGCCGTTCCGGCGCTTGCAGCTCAGGGTGCGCGGACGGCTGGCGCAGTCGATGGCCGAGCACGAGGCCATCGTCGACGCGCTCGAGGCCGGCGACGCCAGGGCGGCGGCGGCGGCGCTCAAGAGCCATGTCGCGGTGCAGGGCGAGAAGTTCCACCACCTGATCGCGAGCCTCAGGCAGGCGGCGGAGTAGCCGCCGCCCCC
>NZ_JBYNAH010000414.1:0-1733 GCF_059781815.1 Salipiger sp.
GCTCAAGGGGACCGAGCCCCTGCCCCCGTCCAATGAAATGATCGGGCTCTACCTCGCCGATCTGGCTGCCGGGTCGGGGTCCTCCCCTGGCCTGTCTGTCTCGACGATCGAGCGGCGGCTCTCGGGTCTCGCCTGGAACTACGTACAGCGCGGGTTTGCCCTTGACCGCAAAGACCGGCACATTGCCACGGTTCTGGCCGGTATCAAACGGCAGCATGCGCGGCCACCGGTCCAGAAAGAGGCCATTCTTCCGGACGACATCCTCGCCATGGTGGCCACCCTGCCCCACGACCTGCGCGGGCTCCGGGATCGTGCCATCCTGTTGATCGGCTTCGCCGGCGGGCTCCGGCGCTCCGAGATTGTCAGCCTCGATCACGGCAAGGACGATACCCCGGTTTCGGGCGGCTGGATCGAGATCCTCAAGGATGGCGCCGTCCTGACGCTCAATGCCAAGACCGGCTGGCGCGAGGTCGAGGTCGGCCGCGGCTCGTCGGAACAGACCTGCCCCGTTCACGCGCTGGAGCAGTGGCTGCACTTCGCACGCATCGATTTCGGTGCGGTCTTCGTGCGCACCTCGCGGGACGGCAAGAAGGCCCTGGAATCCCGCCTCTCCGACAAGCATGTCGCGCGGCTCATCAAGCAGACCGTGCTGGATGCGGGTATTCGCGCGGACCTGCCGGAGAAGGATCGGCTGGCTCTGTTTTCGGGGCACTCGCTTCGGGCTGGGCTCGCCAGTTCGGCCGAGGTCGATGAGCGCTACATTCAGAAGCAGCTCGGGCACGCCTCGGCCGAGATGACCCGCCGTTATCAGCGTCGGCGCGACAGGTTCCGGGTCAACATGACCAAAGCCGCGGGGCTCTAGGTTCTCCATCACGCCGCCTGCCCGCTCAACCGGCCATAGAAGCTGCGCTCGAGATGCAGCTCCCCTGCCCCGGCCTTCTCGATCATGCCGCGGAGATAGCCGCCCGGCGATGTCACTTCGCCCTTGGCATGCTTGTCGAAGGTCAGGACCAGTGCCGCGGTGGCGATCTGAGGCCCGAGACGATCCTGCGCCAGGTTCCAGGCGTGCTGGGAGACGCCGATCATCGGCCTCAACTGCCCCGCCACCCGGTGCAGATCGCCCCAATCCTTCAGGTATCCGCCCACATTGCGCGCCCAGGACGCGAATTCCGGACAGGCCTGCATCACCGTCGGCAGATCGAGCGCTGCTCCACGTTTCTTGCGCACCTCGGCAACCCAATCTTCCAGCTCCCTGTCCACGCGCTCTTCCGGTGGGGCATTTGGCGCGATGCCGGCCGCTTCCTCTTTTTCAGAGGAATTACTGGTTACAGGATTAAGTTTGGTTGTAGTTAGTATATGAGGTCCGGAAATGACCCCCCTGGGGTTCATTTCTTGAGTCTTCTCGGACACTTCTTCGATGGGCTCCGCCATGTTTTCCACAACCTCATCCGCTCGGACCGCCTTGAGGTAGGCTGCCTCAACCCGCTCCTGCAGCTCCCGAAACCAGTCCATGAGCCTCTCAAGCGTCTCTGACGCCGTGTGGCGGCGTGGAAGCCGCGCCAGGAGATCTTCGAACAGGGTCGTGAGCTGCGTCCAGGGGCCCTTCAGAGCGCCGCTCAGGGCCGCCTCGATCCGCGCCCGGATCATGCGCCGTGAGACGGTGATCTGGCGCTTCAGGCGCTGGCAGAGGGCACGTTCGGCCTGGATCTCGATATGCAGCTGTTCGAACTCCT
>NZ_JBYNAH010000270.1:0-6414 GCF_059781815.1 Salipiger sp.
GCCGGGAAATCCACTTTGCTGCGGCTGATTTCGGGGCTGGAGCGCCCGGATCAGGGCGTGATCAGCCTCGACGGTCGGGCGCTCGACGCGGCACGTGTCGATGACTGGCGCGCGCGCATCGGCTGGATGCCGCAGTCACCGCATTTCCTGAGCCGCAGCCTGCGCCACAATATCGGCTTTGGCGCTCCGGTGCAGCGCGAGGTGCTTGAGGCCGCAAATCTCGGCTCGGTGCTGGAGACCCTGCCGCGCGGGCTCGACACGGTGCTCGGCGAGCGCGGCGCCGGGCTTTCGGGAGGCGAGGCGCGGCGGGTGACGCTGGCGCGGGCGCTGCAGGGCAAGCCGGATCTGATCCTTGCGGACGAGCCGACCGCCGATCTGGACGCCGAGACCGCCGCCGCCGTTACCGAGGGCCTGCTGGCCTTTGCCGCGCGGGGTGGCGCGCTCGTGATTGCGACCCACGATGCGGCGCTCGCGGGGCGGTTGTCGCGCGAGGTGAGGCTTGGGCGCGCGCGTGGAGCCGACGCATGAAGAGCCTCCTGCAAATCATTTCCATTATTGTGAAATCCGAGCGCAGGGCGTTTCTGCTCGGCCTGCTTCTGACGGTCACGGTACTGGTCATGGGGGTTGGGCTGCTGGGGCTGTCGGGCTGGTTCATCACCGCCTCGGCCGCCGCCGGAATGGCCGGGCTTGGCATCCTGTTCAACGTCTTCGCGCCGTCGGCCATGGTGCGCTTTCTCGCCCTCGGGCGCACCGCCGCGCGCTACGGCGAGCGGGTGCTGACCCATGACGCGACGCTGCGCGCGCTCTCGAGCCTGCGCATCCGGCTGCTCGAGGGGCTGCTGACCCGACCGCATCGCGAGCTTGAAAAGCTGAGGGCCAATGCCTTCCTCAACCGTGTCACCGCCGATATCGACGCGCTCGACGGCGCGCTGCTGCGGCTGGTGCTGCCGGCCGTCGCGGGCTGGGCGGTGATCGCGCTATCGGCGCTGCTGCTCTGGTGGCTGGTGCATCCCTCGGTCGCGCTGGCCGTGGGGCTGGGATACCTGATCCTGCCGACGCTTGTCTTTCTGATCGGGCAGCGCATCGCGCGCAGGCCCTCGCGGCAGGTCGAGGCGGCGATGATGGCGAGCCGGACCCGGTTGATCGACCTGATCGCCGGACGCGACGATCTCACCATGTATGGCCAGCTCGAGGCGATGGCGGCGCATGTCCGGGGCGCGATCACGCGTCATTCGCGGGCCACGCGGAGGCTCGACCGGATCCAGCGGCGCACCGGTATCGGGCTCGACCTGATCGGGGCGGCGCTGACCGCGGCGGCGCTGGGGCTCGGGGTGCGGCTGGTGCAGGCGGACGAAATCAGTGCGGCTCAGGTGGCGATCGGCGTCTTCGCGGCGCTGGCGCTGGCCGAGACCGTGGCTCCGGTGCGCCGCGCACTGGCCGAGATCGGCGGCATGGTGATGGCGGCGCGACGGGTGCTGCCCGCGATCGCGGCGCAGGCGCCGGAGCAGGGCGGCGCGGTCGTGCCGGAGGGCGCGGCTCTGGAGCTGAGAGGCGTCGGCTATCGCCGTGGCAGCTCTGGGGCGGCGCTGTTTGCGCCGGTCGACCTCACCGTCGCCCCGGGTGAGACCGTGGCGCTGGCGGGGCCGAGCGGCAGCGGCAAGAGCACGCTGCTGCTGCTGGCAGCCGGGGCGCTGGCAGCCTCCGAGGGCGATGTCCTCTGGGGCGGGCAGCCTGTCGGCGCGTGGTCGCAAGAGAGCCTTGGCCGCAGCACTGCGCTGGTGCCGCAGCGCCATGCGCTGATCGCGGGCACCGTGGCCGAGAACCTGCGGCTGGCGTCGCCCGGGGCCCGCGAAGAGACGCTCTGGCAGGCACTGGAGCGGGTCTGCCTCGCCCAGACGATCCGTGACCGCGGTGGGCTCGACCTTCGGCTCGGCTTCCGCGGCGCCGGGCTCTCGGGCGGCGAGGCGCGGCGGCTGGTGCTGGCCCGTGCGCTGCTCAGGCAGCCGCAGCTCCTGCTGCTCGACGAGCCGACCGAGGGGCTCGACGACGCCACCGCCCGCGCCGTCATGGCGGGGATTCGCGCCGCTCTGCCTGATGTCGCGATCCTCATGGCGGCGCATCGCAACGCCGAGTTGTCCTGTGCCGGAAAACGCCTTCAGCTCGCGCCCGCGACGCGCTGAACGCTGCTCTTATTCTGCACTGCTGAACGCTGCTCTTATTCTGCACTAAAGATGCGGAATTTGATCCAGATCAAACACATATCATAGACTCGGAATATAACGGCGAATAATTCGCATTATGGATGCGGAATAACTGCCAAGGAGTCCAGTTATGGAGATCGGGCTGGTCGAGCTGTCGCGCCTGCAATTCGCGATGACGGCGATGTATCACTTTCTCTTCGTGCCGCTGACGCTGGGTCTGTCGATCCTCGTGGCGATCATGGAAACCGTCTACGTCATGACGAACCGCCCCATCTGGCGGCAGATGACGAAATTCTGGGGCACGCTGTTCGGGATCAACTTCGTTCTCGGCGTCGCCACCGGCATCACCATGGAATTCCAGTTCGGCATGAACTGGTCCTACTATTCGCACTATGTCGGCGACATCTTCGGCGCGCCGCTCGCCATCGAGGGGCTGATGGCCTTCTTCCTCGAGGCGACCTTCGTGGGGCTGTTCTTCTTCGGCTGGGACAAGCTGAGCAAGGTGGCCCACATGGTCGTGGCCTGGCTGGTGGCGCTCGGGTCGAACTTCTCGGCGCTGTGGATCCTGATCGCCAATGGCTGGATGCAGAACCCGGTGGGGGCGGAGTTCAACCCCGACACCATGCGCATGGAGATGACCTCGTTCTTCGAGGTGCTGTTCAACGAGGTGGCGCAGGCCAAGTTCGTGCACACGGTCTCGGCGGGATATGTCACCGCCTCGGTCTTCGTGCTGGGCGTCTCGGCGCTCTACCTGATCCAGGGCCGGCACAAGGATCTGGCCCGCCGCTCGATCGCGGTGGCCTCGTCCTTCGGGCTTGCCGCGGCGCTCTCGGTCGTGGTTCTGGGCGACGAGTCCGGCTATTCAGCCAGCCACACCCAGAAGATGAAGCTCGCCGCCATCGAGGCCATGTGGGAGACCCACGAGGCCCCGGCACCCTTCACCGCCATCGGTTTCCCCGACCAGGAGGCGCGCGAGACGCATTACGCGCTCGAGATCCCCTGGGTCATGGGGCTGATCGGCACCCGCAGCCTGAATACCGAGATCCCCGGCATCAATGAGCTCGAGGCGCGCTCGGAAGAGATGATCCGCGAGGGGCTCATCGCCTATGACGCGTTGATGACCATCCGCGAGCAGCGCGATGCCACACCGCCAGAGGTGCGCGCCACCTTCGAGGCGCATTCCGACACGCTGGGCTACGCCATGCTGCTCAAGCGCTATGTCGACGATCCGCGTGACGCCACCGAGGAGCAGATCGCCATGGCGGCGGAAGACACCATTCCCGGCGTCGCGCCGCTGTTCTGGGCCTTCCGCCTGATGGTGGCGCTCGGCTTCAGCTTCATCGCGGTGATGGCGTTCTTCTTCATCCGGGCGTCGTTCTACCGCATGCGCTTTCCGCGCTGGTCGCTCTACGCGGCGGTCGCGATCATCCCGACACCGTGGATCGCCGCCGAGCTGGGCTGGTTCGTGGCCGAGTTCGGACGCCAGCCCTGGACGGTCGACGGGGTGTTGCCGACGGCGCTCAGCGCCTCGCACCTGAGCATCGCCGATCTGCTGATCACGCTGGCGGGCTTCATCACCTTCTACTCGGTGCTCTTTGTGATCGAGATGGGCCTGATGGTGAAATACATCCGCAAGGGCCCGTTCCAGGACGTGCCCGAGACCGAGGCCTGGCAGGCGCGCCATGAACACCGGCTGCGCACCCATGACGGGCAGGGCCCCTTTGCCACCAATCCCGCGGAGTAAGCGACATGATCCTCTATGAACTGATCGATTTCGACACGCTGCGCGTGATCTGGTGGGCGCTTCTGGGCGTGCTGCTGATCGGCTTCGCGCTGACCGACGGGTTCGACATGGGCGTGGGCGCGCTCTTGCCCTTCGTCGCCAAATCGGATGTCGAGCGCCGCGTGGCGATCAACACCGTGGGCCCGGTCTGGGAGGGCAACCAGGTCTGGTTCATCCTCGGCGGGGGCGCGATCTTTGCCGCCTGGCCGCCGCTCTACGCGGTGAGCTTCTCGGGCTTCTACCTCGCGATGTTTGTGGTGCTCGCCGCCTTCATCGTGCGCCCGGTGGCGTTCAAGTACCGCTCCAAGCGCGACAGCGCGACCTGGCGCAAGAGCTGGGACTGGGCGCTCTTCGCCGGTGGCGCGGTGCCGGCGCTGCTCTTCGGCGTGGCGGTGGGCAACGTGCTTCTGGGCGTGCCGTTCCACCTGACCGAAGACCTGATGCCGATGTATGACGGCAATTTCGCGATGAAGTTCCTTGGCCTGCTGCGCCCCTTCGCGCTGCTCTCGGGCGTGGTCTCGCTGTCGATGCTCCTGATGCACGGCGCGGCCTGGCTGAGCCTGAAGACCGAGGGCATGGTGGCGATCCGCGCCCGGACCATCGGCACCGTGGCGGGCATGGTCGCGGCAGCGGCCTATGCGCTGGCGGGGCTGTGGCTGGCCTTCGGCGTCGACGGCTTTGCGCTGACGGGCGAGGTAGTGGCCAACGGGCCGTCCAACCCGCTCTATTCCGAGGTTTCGCGCGGCGGCAGCTGGCTCTCCGCCTATGCCGAACGCCCGTGGATCGCCATCGCGCCGCTCATCGGCTTTGCTGGCATCGCCATGGCGGTGCGCGGCCTGCGCGAAGGGTTCGAGGTCTCGACGCTGCTCTGGTCCAAGCTCGGCATCTTCGGGATCATCGCCTCGGTCGGGCTGACCATGTTCCCGTTCATCCTGCCCTCGACCGTCGATCCCGACAGCTCGCTGACGGTGTGGGATGCCTCGAGCTCGCACCGCACGCTCTTCATCATGCTGGTGGTCACCGCGATCTTCATGCCGCTGATCCTCGCCTACACCTCGTGGGTCTACAAGGTGCTCTGGGGCAAGGTCACCGAGGACGACGTCACCGCAAATTCGCACAGCGTCTACTGAGAGGAGGACTCCGATGAAACGCTTTATTTCCATGGTCCTGGCCGCCACGCTGGCACTGTCGGCGGTGATGGTCACGGCGCCCGCGGCGCAGGCCGAGGACGGCAAGGGCGGGCTCTTCGTGAACCTGACCACCGACGACACGTGGGCCGCGGCCAAGGCGATCAGCTTCGCGCATGAAAAGGTGCTGAAGAACGGTCACGAGCCGGTGGCAATCTGGCTCAACGTGCGGGCCGTCTACCTCGCCGACAAGAAGCGCCCGAGCCACGTGCACGGGCTCCTGGCCGAGAGCGGCACGTCGATTGCCGACATGCTCACCGCGTTCATGGCCGTTGGCGGCCAGGTGATCATGTGCAGCGCCTGCTCGGCGGCCGCCGGGCTCACGCAGGACGACTACATCGACGGCGTCACCATGGGCAGCTGGCCGGTTGTCGAGGCGCTGCTCTTCGACCCGAACGTCAAGACACTCGGCTGGTAAGCGGAAAGGACCTGAACGATGTGGTATTTTGCCTGGCTTCTGGGGCTTCCGCTGGCCGCGCTCTTCGCGGTGCTGAACGCCATGTGGCTCGAGCTGCGCACCGATGCCTGCTTCGCCGAGGAGGGCGACTGCCCGATGGGCGAGCACGAGCACTGAGACATGTGGGGCCTTCGTCCCGCCTCACATCGGAGCAGGACCCGGACGCATGCCGCCCGGGTCCCGCACCGGACCAACCGACATGAATCCCCCGGAGGAGACAGACATGAAACGATTTCTCGCTGCCGCCGTCGCGGCCCTTGCCCTCACCGGTGCCGCCGCGCAGGCCGAGACCGCGCCGGAAACGCTGGTGACGATCCTGACCGCCGCCGAGCCGCAAACCCAGCTCATGGCGATGGTGCTGGCGGTGCAGGCGGCGCAGCAGGGCGCGACGCCGCATGTGCTGCTCTGCGGACCGGCGGGCGACATCGCACTGAAAGACGCGCCGGAGGGCGCCACCGCGCCGCAGCCGCCCAAGGGCATGAGCCCGCAGGGGCTGCTGAAGAAGATCGTCGCGCTTCCGGGCGCCAAGGTCGAGGTCTGCGCCATCTACCTGCCGGGCCGCGGCGCCGACGCCTCGGTGCTGATCGAGGGCGTGACCGTGGCCCAGCCGCCGGCCATGGCGGCGGCGATGATCGCGCCCAATGCCCGCATTGCCAGCTACTGAGCGGCAGTTTGACAGGGAGGTGACCAAGATGACCGACAAGACCCATACCCTGACCCGGCGCAGCCTGCTGACGCTCGCCGCAGCTGCCGGCGCGGCGCCGCTGGTGGCCGGCGCGGCTGCAC
>NZ_JBYNAH010000415.1:0-1724 GCF_059781815.1 Salipiger sp.
TCCGGCGACGGGCCGACGCTCCCGCGCCGATCCGGCCAGCTCCGCCCCCCGGGGCGTCCGATGCCTGTGCAATGCCTTGGAGGCGATTAGGATTTTCCAAATTGCCGCGCCCTCTGTCTTCAGAGACCATCCGCCAAACGCCCAGCCCCACGGGCAAGGCAGACCCATCCCGGAGGTCAGACAGATGCTCAGCGCCCATCGCGACCGCGCGTTCCTTGCCCCGAGACGGCGCTGATGCCCCGACAACCAATCTCGGTCGCCGATCTGCGCGATACCGCCCGACGCCGCCTGCCGCGTTTCGCCTTCGATTATCTCGACGGTGGCGCGGGCGCGGAAACCGCCCTGTCGCGCAGCCGCCAGGCGTTTTGCGACACCTGCCTGCGGCCGCGGGTTCTGGTCAATTCCGCGAGCCCCGCGTCGCTCTCCCACCATTTCCTCGGCCGCGACTGGTCGCTGCCCTTCGGCATCGCGCCGGTGGGTCTGCCTGGCCTTGCATGGCCCGGCGCCGACGCCGCCTTCGCCACCGCCGCCGAGGCTGCCGGCGCGCCGTTCGTCACCGCGACGCCCGCCACGGCGGCGCTGGAGACGATGCGCCGGGCCGCCCCAACCAGCGCCATGTTCCAGCTCTATGTCGGGGCCTCCGAGCAGATCACCGACGACCTGATCGCGCGGGCCGGGGCGGCGGGTTACGAGACCTTGCTGGTCACCGCCGATGTGCCCCGCCCGGGCAAGCGCCTGCGCGACCTGCGCAACCGCTTCGGGCTGCCGCTCACCTACACGCCACGGCTCGTCGCCGATCTGCTTCGGCACCCGTCCTGGAGCCTCGCCACCGCCCGCCACGGCGTGCCCTCTCTGGTCAACCTTGCGAATTACGCCCGCCCCGGCGCCGGGGCGGAGACCCTCGCGCAGCTGATGGCGCGGCAAAGCTCCGGGCGGCTCGACTGGGAGGTCTTCGCCCACATTCGCAAGAGTTGGAGCGGCAGGCTGGTGCTGAAAGGCGTGCTCGATCCCCAAGACGCCGCGCGCGCCCGCGACGCGGGCGCCGACGCGGTGCAGGTCTCGAACCACGGCGGGCGCCAGCTCGACGGCGCGCCGGCCCCGCTCGAGGCGCTGCGCAAGATCCGCGCGGCGCTGCCGGCGGACTACCCGCTGGCGCTGGATGGCGGGGCGCGCAGTGGCGAGGACATCCTCAAGGCGCTCGAGGCCGGCGCGGATTTCGTCTTTCTCGGGCGGCCGTTCCTCTATGCCGTGGCGGCGCTCGGCCCTCGCGGACCGGCGGCGCTGTTCGGGATGCTCGCGCAGGAACTGGAAGCCGCGATGGCCCAGACCGGGCGACGGAGCATCGCGGAAATTCGCGCGACCTGAGCCTTGGCCAGCGGTCGGAGCAGGACAACCGGATGCCATGACGCCTCCGGTCTCCTAGCGTCTCTCGCCATGCTCCGGCGCGTCCCGCAGCCCCATCCCCGCCTGTGTCGGAGGGCGCTCTCTCAAGCGCCCAAAATTCGCTCACTTCGCAGGAGGCTCCGCGCGGACCGCGCTCTGCCGCAGCGCCAGGGCCGGTCGCAAGGCAATGGTGTTCATCCGCCTGAGATCGGGAAAAAGGTCTTTCAAAATATATGTTTGCCCGTCCGAAGCGCCGGCCCGCCCGATCACGGCAGGTTCGGGCGACAGCACATCCTAAGCGGCCCCAAGGAAATATCTTCTTTTCTTCCCGACGACCGCGC
>NZ_JBYNAH010000271.1:0-6340 GCF_059781815.1 Salipiger sp.
GCGCTGGGCTATGACATCGAGGTGATGCTGCGGGTGACGCTGGAAAAGACCCATCCGCGCGCCTTCGACGAGTTTCTCGCCGGCGCCCGCGAGGTGCCCGAGGTGACCGAGATCCAGACCTTCCTCGGCTCGGTCGACATCCGCCTCGTGGTGATCGCCCGCGATCTGGCGCATTACCAGGCGCTCTACCGCGAGAAGCTGCTCACCCTGCCGCACATCGCCGATATCGAGGGGCTGATGCATGTCTCGCTGGTGAAATCCGACGAAACGGTGCCGCTGTGAGCGCGCTGGAGGATCTCGACGAGATCGACCGCGCCCTGATCCGGGCGCTGGCTGAGGATTCCAATGCCAGCGCCGGGGCGCTCGGGCGCCGGCTGGGCCTGTCGCAGCCGGCCTGCTGGCGCCGCATCCAGCGGCTGCGGGCGGCGGGGGTGTTTCGCGGCGCGCGGCTCGATCTCGATCTCGAGCGGCTGGGCTTCGGGGTGACGGTGTTTCTCGGCATCAAGCTCGCCACCAAGGGGCGGGTGAGCCTCGAGGATTTCGAGCGCGCGGTGCGGGCGATCCCGGAGGTGCAGGTGGTCGACCACGTGCTGGGGGCGTTCGACTACCGCCTGCGCGTGGTGGCGCGCGACCTGCCGGATTTCGAGCGCGTGCTACGGCGGCGCATCATGACGCTGCCGGGCGTCGGCAATGTCGAGGCCAACGTGATGCTGAGCGAGGAGCGCCGCCCAGGCCCGGTCTGAGCGCCCGGAACGGCGGGACGGCGCTCGCCTGCGGCAATCGCCCCGCCCGCCGTCCCATGAATGCCGCCCTTCGGAGGCGTTGCGTTTGCCGCGCGATGGGGTATCGAAGGGGGCAAACAGACAGGAGCTTGCCATGCCGCTGCGCGATGATGTCGATCCCAACGGGCTCGAGGAATTCTCGGTCGTCTTCACCGACCGCTCGCTGAACCACATGTCCGCCGACTTCCAGCAGGTCATGCGCGACATCTCGTCGATGCTGCGCGAGGTCTACGGCGCCGAGGGCGTGGCGCTGGTCCCCGGGGGCGGCACCTTCGGCATGGAGGCGGTGGCGCGCCAGTTCGGTCAGGGTGCAAAGGCGCTGGTGGTGCGCAACGGCTGGTTCTCGTTCCGCTGGTCGCAGATCTTCGACGCCGGGGGCTTCGGCGGCGAGGTCACGGTGATGAAGGCGCGCCAGACCGGCAACGAGCCCGTGGCCCCCTTCGCGCCCGCCCCGATCGAGGAGGTGGTCGCGGCGATCCGCCGCGAGGAACCGCAGATCGTCTTCGCGCCCCATGTCGAGACAAGCGCCGGCATCATCCTGCCCGACGATTACATCCAGGCGCTGGCGGAGGCCGCGCATGAGGTCGGCGCGCTGATGGTGCTCGACTGCATCGCCTCGGGCTGCGTCTGGGTCGACATGGCGGCCACCGGCGTCGACGTGCTGATCTCGGCGCCGCAGAAGGGCTGGTCGGCGACGCCCTGCGCCGGGCTGGTGATGCTGTCGCAGCGGGCGCTCGAGCGGATGGAGGAGACGGTTTCGAACTCCTTCGCCATGGACCTGAAGAAGTGGCGCGAGATCATGGCGGCCTACGAGGCCGGGGGCCATGCCTACCACGCCACCATGCCGACCGACGGGCTGAAGATGTTTCGCGACGCGATGATCGAGACGCGCGAGATGGGCTTCGATGCCGCCAAGGCCGCGCAATGGGAGCTGGGCGACAAGGTGCGCGCGATGCTGGCGTCGCGCGGCATCGCCTCGGTGGCGGCAGACGGGTTCGGTGCCCCGGGTGTCGTGGTGAGCTACACCGACGACCCCGAGATCAAGACCGGTCGCGCCTTCGCCGCAAAGGGCGCCCAGATCGCCGCCGGCGTTCCGCTGCAATGCGACGAGCCCGCCGGGTTCTCGACCTTCCGGCTTGGGCTCTTCGGGCTCGACAAGCTGGCGGATGTCGACGGAACCGTGGCGCGTCTGGAGGCGGTGCTCGATCAGGTGGTCTGACCGGGTCTTTTGTCAAATGGGAGGGGGCCAGCCCCCTCTTGGCGCAAGCGCCAATTCACCCCCGAGGTATTTGAAAACCAGAGAAGACAAGAGCGCGGCGCAACTGTCTTCTCTTCGTAAAAAATACTCCCGCCGGAGGCAGGCCTGCGCGTCGGGCAATGCAAACTCTGGAATCGGCGTGAGACCCGTCCGGCGCTTGCGAGGACGCCCGTCAGGGCGGAGGAGCGGCGCCTGCGTCAGTCCCGCGTGCCGAGGCCCAACTGCATGAGCGTCCGCCGCACCGGCGCGATGCCATAAAGCGAATCGAGCGCCCTGGCGCGGGCGTCGCGCAGCGGCGGGGCCGAGAGCATCGAGGTGCGATTGAGCAGCGTGATGCCGGCGACGCGGGCGCGGATGTCGAGGATGCGCCGACGATGATAGGTCTCGAGCATTCTCTGGTCGCCAAGCCGGTCCGGCGCATGCGTGGCCAGGTCATACAGAGTGCGCAGGTCGTTGAGCGACATGTTGAGCCCCTGCGCCCCGATCGGAGGCACCACATGCGCCGCCTCGGCCACGAGGGCCAGGCGCTCGCCGCAGAGCCGGTCTGCATGCTGGGCGATGATCGGCCAGAGCGTGCGCTGAGAGGCCAGTTTCAGCGGGCCGAGAATATGACAGGAGCGCTCAGACATCGCCGCTTCGAGATCCGAGGTCTCGAGCTTGAACAGCGCTTCGGCGCTCGGCCCCTCTTCCATCCAGACCACCGCCGAAGACGGCACGCCGTCGAGATCGGGCAGCGGCACCAGGGTGAACGGGCCGCCGGTGCGGTGGATCTCGGTCGAGACATTGCCGTGCGGGATTGGATGGGTCACCGCGAAGGCCAGCGCCTTCTGGCCGAACCGCGTGGTCCTGACGCCGATCCCGGCGGCCCGCCGCATCGGCGAGTTGCGCCCGTCGGCGGCGATCACCAGTCGCACCGTGGCGTGGCTGCCGTCCGAAAGCCCCACGCGGGCATGGGCCTCGCGGGTGAAGAGGGTGGTGGTGCCGGTGCCGGGGCGGAAATCGACAGTCTCCATTTCATGCAGATGCGCCGACATCTCGCGGCGCAGGAGCCAGTTGGGCAGGTTCCAGCCGAACGGGCGTTCCGAGATCTCCTCGGCGTCGAAATCGCGCGTGACGCGCGGCTCGGGACGTTCGCCGCCGGCGTCGATGATACGCATCACCTGCAGCGGCATGGCATGGCCCTCCAGCCGCGCCCAGAGACCGCACAAATCGAGGAAATCCCGTGCCGGCTGCAGGAAGGCGGTGGTGCGCAGGTCGGCGCCCGCGGCTTCGCGGTCGGTGACCGGTGGCGCCGGGTCGACGCAGAGCACCGAGAACCCGGCGGAACCGAACGCGGCGGCCGCGGTCAGTCCCGCGATGCCGCCGCCCGAGATGAGAATGTCGTAATCCATGACCGCGCTCCTTTGCCCCTCTATCTAGGGCAGGCGCGGCCCGGATGCCATGCGGCTTACTTGCCGATGGTGATCAGCAGGATCGCGGCGTAGCAGACCGGCACGCAGGCCAGCGCCGACATCGCCAGGCCCACGGCGCCCCAGGTGACGGTGGCGGCGATCACCAGCGCGAGAAACACCGCGACGCCGGCAAAGAGCTTGGCCTCGATGCTCATGCCGCCCGAGCGGGCCTCGGTGGCGGTGGCAAGGGCGGTGTCGGCGGCGTTGGTCATGGTCATGCAGGGATCTCCTTGAAGTGTTGCGGCACGGTCGTGCGCGACGACCGGTCCGCACCGGAGATAAAGATGCAGGCCGCGGGTATCATCTGTCAGAATTGCCGCAGGCACGAAATGTCGCAGCCGGTGCTGCCGCTTAGCGCAGCCCGCGCAGGAAGGCGGCGAGATCGTCGGTGTGGTGCTGGATGTGATCGCCCTCGGCGCGCTCGGGGGCCACGTGCACGGTGCGCATGCCCATGGCATGCGGCGCGGTGAGGTTGCGGGGGTCGTCCTCGAACATCGCCGCCTGCGCCGGATCGGTGCCGTCGAGGGCAAAGACGGTGCGGAAGGCGCCTTCCTCGGGCTTCGGGCGGTAGCCGGCGTGCTCGACGCCGTAGATCGCATCGAACGCCGCATCCAGCCCGCGCGCCTGCAGCACCTGCGCCGCATAGGGGGCGCTGCCGTTGGTATAGACGATCTTGCGCCCGGGCAACTCGGCGATCAGCTCGGCGAGATGCGGATCGGGGGTGAGTGCGTCGAAGGCGATGTCGTGCACTTCCTCGAGATAGGCGTCGGGATCGATGTGATGCTCGGCCATCAGCCCTGCCAGCGTGGTGCCATGCAGGCGCCAGTAGGTCTTGCGCAGGGCATCGGCCTCGCCATGGTCGGCGCCGGTGACGCGCATGACGAAATCGGTCATCTTGCGCTCGATCTGGTCGAAGAGCCGCGCGGCCGGCGGGTAGAGCGTATTGTCGAGGTCGAAGACCCAGTGACGCACGTGAGAGAAATGCTGTTTCACCATGGCCGCGACCCTAGTCGCGCGCGCGATCCGCGGCAATGGGCGCATTGATCCCGGCGGCGTGATGGCGCTATCGTCGCGGGATCGCCCGAGGAGACATCGATGAACCAGATCCGCACCCCGAACAAGGACGCCTATACGCTGATCCTCGAGGCAATCGATTCAGGGGTTTACCGCCCCGGAGACCGTCTGGTCGAGAGCGAGCTGGCCGAGCGTTTCGGGGTCTCGCGCACGCCGATCCGCGAGGCGCTGCAGCGGCTCGAGACGCAGTCGCTGCTGGCCCGTGACGGGCGCTCGCTGATCGTGGCGTCGCTCGATCACAACCAGATGGCCGAGCTCTACGTGGTGCGCACCGAGCTCGAGGGGCTGGCGGCGCGGCTGGCGGCGCGCCATGCCACCGAGGAAGAGATCCAGGTGCTGCGCGACATGGTGAGCGAGGACCGGGCGCTGCTCGACGATCCGTCGGCGCTGGCCCGCGCCAACCGGCGCTTTCACAAGATGATCCACCTCGCCTCGCACAACCGCTTCCTGGTGCAGCAGCTCGACCTCGTGCATCGGTCGATGGCGCTGATGGCCACCACCTCGCTGGCGGCGCAGGGCCGGGGCGAGATCGCGCTGGCCGAGCACAAGGCCATCGTCGATGCGATCTCGCGGCGCGATGAAGATGCCGCCTACAAGGCGCTGCGCGACCACATCTCGGTGGCCTTCGTGACGCGCCTGAAGCTCGACAGCCACAAGATCGACTGAGCCCGCCTCACGGGGGGCGCTCCGGCAGGTCGGCGCCGTCGTGATCGGGGGCGGAGTGGCCATGCATGGTCTTGTCCCAGTAGAACGGCCGCGCGATCATCTCGAAGAGGGCCTTGTAGATCGCCACCGTTGCGAGCGGGAAGTACAGGAACAGCGAGGGGATCCAGGGCAGCAGGCCGGAATGCGGACTGCGCGCCACCGCCACCACGCTGACCAGAAGCGACACCGCCTCGGCCCCGAGAAAGCCGCCGAAGAGCAGGCGCAGCTGCTCCTCCGGGACGACTGACAGCGCCTCGGGCCGCCAGCCGGCAAGCAACAGCCAGAAGCTCCAGAGCACGGGCGCGAGCAGGAATTGCAGGATCGTGGTCAGGAACAGCACCTGCATCCCGAGGAAGCGCCAGGGCCCGAGATCGCGCAGCAGAGCGAGCGGGTCGCGGGAATGCACCAGCCAGGTGATCATGTAGCCCTTGAGCCAGCGCGAGCGCTGCCGGATCCACGGCCAGGTGCGGTTGTTGGCCTCCTCGCGGGTGACCACCGGCAAAAGCTCGGTGACATAGCCGAAGCGGGCGAGGCGGATGCCGAGATCGGCGTCCTCGGTGACGTTATGCGCGTCCCAGCCTCCGACCCGCTCCAGCGCCTCGCGGCGGAAGAACACCGTGGTGCCGCCGAGCGGGATGGCGAAGCCCAGTCGCGCGAACCCGGGCAGGACGAGGCGGAACCAGGTGGCGTATTCGATGGTGAAGCAGCGCGACAGCCAGTTGGCGCGCGGGTTGTAGAAATCGAGGATGCCCTGAAGGCAGGCGGTTTCGGGCGGCGCGCGGCTAAAATGGCCGACCACGTGCAACAGCTGGTCGGGGGCGGGGGAGTCCTCGGCGTCGTAGATGCCGAGGATTTCGCCCCGGGCAAAGGTCAGGCCGAAGTTCAGCGCCCGCGGCTTGGTGGTGATCGGCCCGGCGGGCACCTCGATGACCCGCACCCAGGGCGGCAGGCGGGTCGCGGCGAGCGCCGCCCGCGTCGTGGCGTCGCGGGCTTCCAGAAGCAGCAGCACCTCAAGCCGGTTGCGCGGGTAGTCGAGCCGGGCAAGCCGCCTGAGCAGCGCGCCCGCGATG
>NZ_JBYNAH010000272.1:0-6277 GCF_059781815.1 Salipiger sp.
CAACGTGCCGCCTTAGCTCAGTAGGTTAGAGCGCTTGATTGTGGATCAAGAGGTCTCCCGTTCGAACCGGGAAGGCGGTACCACCCTCCCCCTCCTGGATTTCGACGTCTGAACACGGTGTTACCGCCTCTTACACCGAGGCGCACTGGCGCATCGCTGGTCGTGCGAATCGCAGCGACGCCCCGATTGGCGCCGCGCTTATTTCTTCAGAAGTCGCACCGCGCTCGTGAGCGCAAAAAGCAGCGCTGCGGCGCTGACCATCGACGGGCCCGCCGGCGTGTCGAGAAGGAACGCACCCCAGAGCCCCGACAGCGCCGCCGTCGCGCCGATGCCGGCGGCGATCAGCGCCATGCCCTCGGGGCTGCGCGCCAGAGGCCGGGCGGCGGCGGCGGGGATCAGCAGCATGGCGCTGACCAGCAGCGCCCCCACCACCTTGATCGCCACCGCCACGGTGAGCGCCAGCGCCAGCGTCAGGATGCGCTGCTCGCGCCGGGGGTCGAGCCCGCTGGCATAGGCCAGATCCGGCGAGACCGTGGCCGTCAGCAGCGCCTGCCAGCGCCACGCGATCAGCGCGATCACCGCCCCTGCCCCGACCCAGATCACCGCGAGGTCGGTCTTGGTCACCGCGAGGATGTCGCCGAACAGATAGGCCGAGAGGTCGAGCCGAACGCCGGGCACGAAAGTCACCGCCACGAGGCCGAAGGCCAGCGCGCTATGGGCCAGAACGCCCAGCACCGTGTCCATCGCCAGCCCCCGGTCGGTGAGCGAGCCGACGAGGAAGGCCATCATCAGCGCCACCACCATGGTGCCTGCCACAACCGGTAGCGACAGGGCAAGCGACAACGCCACACCGAGGATGGCCGCGTGCGCGGTGGCATCGCCGAAATAGGCCATGCGCCGCCACGCAACGAAGCAGCCCAGCGGTGCCGCCGCGAGGGCAAGCCCCAGCCCCGCCAGCGCGGCGCGCACAAGGAAATCGTCGAGCATTCAGCTTACCTCCGAACGGGGATGCGCGTGGTCGTGGGTGTGGGCGTGGCTGTGCCCGTGATCATGGGCGTGATCGTGATCGCAGCCGGCATCGTGGCGATGGCTGTGCTCGTGGCGATAAAGCGCCAGCGCACCGGCGGTGCCGGTGCCGAACAGCGCCCGGTATTCCGCCGCCTGCGCCACCACTTCCGGGTGGCCCTGACAGCAGACATGGCCGTTCAGGCACACCACCCGGTCGGAGGCGCTCATCACCACGTGCAGCTCGTGGCTGACCATCACCACGGCGCAGCCGAGATGCTCGCGGATGTGCTCGACCTGCCGGTAGAACGCCGCCGAGCCCGGCTGATCGAGGCCTTGCGTGGGCTCGTCGAGCAGCAGCACGTCGGGCTTTTCGAGCAAGGCGCGCGCCAGCAACACGCGCTGGAACTGCCCCCCCGAGAGCCCCGCCATCGGCCGGTCGCCGAGGGCGCCAGCCCCGGCCTCGTCGAGCGCCGCCTGACGCTCTGCCGCCGGCACGCGCTTCGGCAGCGACAGGAAGCGCATCACCGTCATCGGAAGGGTCGGATCCATCATCAGCTTCTGCGGCACGTAGCCCAGCCGCAGGCCCGGCTTGCGGGTCACCTTGCCCGCATCCGGGCGCAGCGCGCCCACCAGCGTGCGCAGCAGTGTCGACTTGCCGGATCCGTTCGGGCCCACGATGGTCACGATCTCGCCCGGGGCGACGTGGAAATCGACATGGCTCAGCACCTTGTGGGTGCCGAGCGTGACCTCGAGACGCTGCGCCTCGATCAGGTTCATGCCGCCGCCTTCCGGCAATCGGGGCAACGCCCCTCGGCCTCGATCACCATCCGCGCCACCTCGAAATCGAGCGTGCCGGCGGACTTGCGCACCGCCTGCGCGATCTCGCGCGAGGGCATCTCGGCCACCGCGCCGCAGTCCGAGCAGATCAGGAAGGCGGGTGCGTGGCGCTCACCGGGATGGGCGCAGGCGACGAAGGCGTTGAGCCGCTCGATCTTGTGCGCGAAGCCGTTGCTCACGAGGAAGTCGAGCGCCCGGTAGACCGTGGGCGGCTGCGCCCCCATGCCTTCGGCGCGCAGCACGTCGAGCAACTCGTAGGCGCCCATGGCGCGGTGCTCCTCGAGCAGGATCTCGAGCACCCGGCGGCGCTGCGGCGTGAGCTGGAGCCCCTGCTCGGCGCAGGTCTCCTCGGCAGCGCTCATCGCCTGCGAGATGCAATGCTGGTGATCGTGGTGGGTGAACCCGAGCGCGTCCATGGCAACCTCCGTCATTTCAGGGGTTGATATGTTATAGCGTCGCGACTATCAAGCCTGCGATGTTATACTATAACGAGATGACCATGATGCTGAAACCGCTCCTCCCCGCGCTCCTTCTGGCCACGCCGCTCTGTGCCGAAGCGCCCCGGACCGTGACCGACATCGCCCCCGTTCAGGGGCTGGTCGCATCGGTGATGGGCGATCTGGGCGCGCCCGGGCTGCTGGTGCCGCAGGGGGCCTCGCCGCATGATCACGCGCTGAGCCCCTCCGAGGCGCGCAGCCTGCAGAACGCCGATCTGGTGGTCTGGATCGGAGCCGAGCTGTCGCCGGGCATCGGCCGCAAGATCGACGCCATCGCCGGAGACGCCACGGTGCTGGAGCTGTTCGACGCCGACGTCACAACCCACCTCGCGAGCCGCGACGGCGCGCTGTTCGAGCACGATCATGACCACGAAGAGGATGCGCACGAGGACGACCACGCGCACGAGGATCACGACGACGAGCACGAGCATGACGATCACGACCACGGCGATCACGAAGACCATGCCGACGCGGATCACGACGAAGACCACACCGGCGACGCCCATGGCCACGATCACGGCCCCGAAGATCCGCATGTCTGGCTGTCGCCCGCCAATGCCCGCGCCTGGCTTGGCCTGATCGCCGATGCGTTGGCCGAGGCCGATCCCGGGAATGCCGGCGCCTACCGCGCCAATGCCGAGGCCGCGCAGGCGGATATCGACGCCGCCGTTGCGACCGCGCGCCAGCGGCTGGCCGAGACGCGGGACGACCGGTTCGTGGTGTTCCACGATGCCTACCAGTATTTCGAGCACGCCTTCGGCCTCACCGTGCTCGGCGCCCTTCAGCTCTCCGACGCCACCGCCCCGAGCCCGGCACGCCTCGCCGAACTGCGCGACGCCATCGCCGCAACCGGCGCCACCTGCGTCTTCGCCGAGCCGCAGTTCGACCCGCGCCTGATCAAGGCGGTGACCGAGGGCAGCGAGGTGGCCGTGGCCGAGCTCGACCCGCTGGGCATGAGCCTCGCACCCGGTGCGAGCTTCTACCCGGCGCTGATCGAGGATCTCGCGGGCCGCATCGCCGACTGCGCCGCCGACTGAACCGGTAAATTCTGATGAAGGGGGGCCGCGCGCCCCCCTTTGTCACGCGCCGGGGCGGAAGCGTCCACGCAGCCAGCGCCAGAGATAGAGCACCGGCCAGCGCAGCACGCTCATCATCGCGAGCAGCACCACCAGCCCCAGCCAAGGCCCGCTCTCCCAGACCACGTAGGCCAGGATCGGCAGGCCACTGGCGATCAGCAGGTAGGCGCGGGTCCAGTGGTTGTCGCGCGAGGGCAGCATTGCCGCGAGATTGGCGACGATGCCCCAGGCGCAGGCAAGCATGAGCGAGACGGGCATACGGCGATCCTTTGCGGTGACCTTCCGGCCAACCTGCCCCGCACTCCCGCCCCCTGCAAGCGGAAGACACAGGAATTTTCGTCCGAAAATTCCTGTCCTCCCCGCCGGCGCTAAAGATTTTTCGGACGAAAAATCTTTGCCCGCTCAGACCTCGCCGCGCAGGCGGTCGGGCAGGTTGTTGGCCCAGGTCGAGATCGTGCCGGCACCAAGGCAGACCACCATGTCGCCGGGACGCGCCTGCTCGCGCACCAGACGTTCGAGATCGTCCTCGTCGTGGATGGCGCGGGCGTGGCGATGGCCGTGGCGGATCAGACCGGCGACGAGATCGTCGCGGCTGGCGCCCTCGATCGGGTCCTCGCCGGCGGCATAGACATCGCCGATGGCGACGACGTCGGCCTCGTTGAAGCAGGCGCAGAAATCGTCGAAGAGCGAGTGCAGGCGCGAATAGCGGTGCGGCTGGTGCACCGCGATGACCCGGCCCTCGCTGGCCTGGCGCGCCGCCTTGAGCACCGCCGCGATCTCGACCGGGTGGTGGCCGTAATCGTCGATGATGGTCACGCCGTTGACTTCACCCACGCGGGTAAAGCGGCGGTTGACGCCACCAAAGGCCGCCAGCGCCGCGCGGATCTCTTCGCGCGCCATGCCGAGATGGCGGGCCACCGCCACCGCGGCCAGCGCGTTCGAGACGTTGTGGTCGCCCGGCATCGGCAGGGTGCAGCCCTCGATCTTGCTGTCTTCGCCCTGCAGCAGGATGTCGAAATGGGCGATGCCCTTCTCGTAGCGCAGGTTCACCGCGCGCACATCGGCCTGCGCGTTGAAGCCGTAGGTGGTCACCCGGCGGTCGCTGACCCGGCCCACCAGCGCCTGCACCTCTGCATGGTCGGTGCAGCACACCGCCAGCCCGTAGAACGGGATGTTCGAGACGAACTGATAGAAGCCGTCGCGCAGGTTCTCGATCGAGCCCCAGTGCTCCATGTGCTCGGGGTCGATATTGGTGACGATGGCGATGGTCGCCGGCAGGCGGTTGAAGGTGCCGTCGCTCTCGTCGGCCTCGACCACCATCCACTCGCCGAGACCCACGCGGGCGTTCGAGCCGTAGGCGTGGATGATGCCGCCATTGATCACCGTGGGATCGAGCTGGCCGGCGTCGAGCAACGTCGCCACCATCGTCGTCGTGGTGGTCTTGCCGTGGGTGCCGGCCACCGCGACGTTGGATTTCAGCCGCATCAGCTCGGCCAGCATCTCGGCCCGGCGCACCACCGGCAGGCCACGCCGCCGCGCCTCGTCGAGCTCGGGGTTGCCGGGCTTGATCGCCGAGGAGATCACCACCACCTCGGCGGCCTCGAGATTCTCGGCCCGCTGGCCCTCGAACACATGCGCACCGAGGCTTTCCAGCCGCTCGGTGATCTTCGACGCCTTCAGGTCGGAGCCCTGCACCGTGTAGCCATGATTGAGCAGAACCTCGGCGATGCCCGACATGCCGATGCCGCCGATGCCGACAAAATGGATCGCCCCGACATCGCCGGGAAGTTTGGTTGCGGCGTTCATCATGCCCCCTGCATCTTTGCGTTCGTGTTTCATGCCTGCCCGTCCTCTGCTGCCTGTTCCTGACCCATCCCCGCGAGATGTTCGACCAGAGCCGCGAGATGCTCCGCCGCGTTCGGCTTCGCCACCGAGAGCGCCGCGCGCGACATTTGCAGCGCGCCCTCGGGATTGCCCAGCACCGCGGCGATGGCCTCGGACATGCTGTCGACGCTGAGCTTGCTCTCGGGCATGCGGATCGCGGCACCCGCATCGACGAGGCCTTGGGCGTTCACCGTCTGGTGGTCGCCCGCCGCCACCGCATAAGGCACGAGGATCGACGGCCGCCCGATCACCGAGATATCCGCCACCGACGAGGCGCCCGAGCGCGAGATCACCAGCTGCGCTTCCGACATGCGCGAGGGGATGTCGGTGAAGAAGGGCTGCACGTCGGCGTCGATGCCGTGCTGATGATAGAACTCCGAAACCCGCTGACCATCTTCGTCGCGCGCCTGGTGGCTGACGCGCAGGTGGCGCAGGATCTCCATCGGCAGGCGCTCGATGGCCGGGGGTACGATGTCCGACAGGATGCGCGCGCCCTGGCTGCCGCCGATCACCAGCAGCGACATCGGGTAGTCGCCCGGGACGATATAGCCCGCTCCGGCGCGCTCCTTCACCGCCATGCGCACCGGATTGCCGGTGTGCACGCCCTCGACACCCTCGGGCAGTTGCGTGGGCCAGGTGCCGCAGCAGACGCAGTCGACCTTCTTGGCGAAGATCTCGTTGACCCGGCCCAGCACGCCGTTCTGCTCGTGGATCATCCGCGGCAGCTTCATCAGCTGCGCCGCCCCCAGCGCCGGGATCGAGGGATAGCCGCCAAAGCCCACCACCACGTCGGGCCGGTCGCGGCGGAAACGCCGCATCATCGACAGCACCCCGCCGGCGATGCGGAACGGCACGCCGAGCTTTGCGAGCGCCCCGCCGCGGGCGAAGGTGGCCGAGTTGACCTCTTCGATCTCGGTGGAATGGGGAAAGCCGCCGGTATAACGCGCGCCGCGCGGATCGGTGGACAGGCGCACG
>NZ_JBYNAH010000273.1:0-6251 GCF_059781815.1 Salipiger sp.
GTCTTCGCCCATGTCCGTGTCGTGCAGCCGGAAGATTTTTCGCAGGAAAAATCTTCTAGAGCGCCACGCCCCGGCGGCCCGCCAGATCGGTGAAGAACTGCCAGGCCACCCGGCCCGATCGCGAGCCGCGGGTGGCCTGCCACTCGATCGCCTCGGTGCGCAGCTCCGCCTCCCCGACCGCCACGCCATAGGCATCGCAATAGCCGCGGATCATCGCGAGGTATTCGTCCTGCGAGCACGGGTGGAAGCCCAGCCACAGGCCGAACCGGTCCGACAGCGAAACCTTCTCTTCCACCGCCTCCGACGGGTTGATCGCCGAGCTGCGCTCGTTCTCGATCATGTCGCGCGGCATCAGGTGGCGCCGGTTGGAGGTGGCGTAGAACAGCACGTTCTCGGGCCGCCCCTCGATGCCGCCGTCGAGCACCGCCTTGAGGCTCTTGTAGTGCTGGTCGTCATGGCTGAACGATAGGTCGTCACAGAACAGCACGAAGCGCTTTTCGGAGGCGCGCAAAAGGTTCAGCAGCCGCGCGACCGAGCCCAGATCCTCGCGCTGCAGTTCCACCAGCCTGAGATCGAAGCCGCCCTCGCGCACGGCGGCGCAGACCGCCTTAACGAGGCTCGACTTGCCCATGCCGCGGGCGCCCCAGAGCAGCGCGTTGTTGGCCGGCAGGCCCTTGGCGAACTGGGTGGTGTTGGCGAGCAGCGTGTCGCGGGTGCGCTCGATGCCCAGAAGCAGGTCGAGCGGCACCCGGTTGACCTTGGTGACAGGCTCGAGCCGGTCGGGATCGACATGCCAGACATAGGCCTCGGCGATGTCGAAATCCGGGGCGGCGAGCGGCGCCGGAGCCATACGCTCCAGCGCCGCCGCGATGCGGGAAAGATCCGTATCGGTCACGTCTTGTCCTTGTCATTCGACGCGTCGTCTTCCGGCTCGTCGTCGTCTTCGTCGAACTCCTTGAACATCGGATCGTTCTCGGTGTCCGGCTCTTCCTCGAACCACAGCCCCTGCGCCTTGAGCTCCTTCTCGCGCTTCTTCTCGACGATGCGCACCAGGAAGATCGAGACCTCGTAGAGCCCGTAGACCACCGTGAAGAGGATGATCTGCGTGGTCACGTCCGGCGGGGTCACCAGCGCGGCGAGCACGAGGATCGCCACCATGGCGTATTTGCGCACGCTGCCGAGGCCCTGCGCCGAGACCAGCCCGGCCTTGCCCATCAGCGTGAGAAGCACCGGGAGCTGGAAGCACAGGCCGAAGGCAATGATGAACTTCAGCGTGATGTCGAGGCTCTCGTTCACCTTGCCGAAGAAGGTGATGCGGATGCCCTCTGCGGTCTCGGGGACCACCGCCGGCTCGGAGGCCGCGGGTACACCCGCCACGCCGTCGCTGACGCTGGTGGCGGCATTCGACAGCAGGTTGGCAAAGATCGACGACACGTCGGCGAAGCCAAGGAAGAACGCCATGGCCAGCGGCGTAACGACGAAATGCGCAAAGCTCGCGCCCAGCAGGAACATTACCGGCGAGGCGATGAGGAAGGGCAGGAAGGCACCCTTCTCGGACTTGTAGAGCCCGGGCGCCACGAAGCGCCAGAGCTGGTAGGAGATCACCGGGAAGGCCAGCCCGAAGCCGAACACCATCGAGATGCGGAACAGCGTGAACAGGTATTCCTGCGGGCTGGTATATTGCATCGTCGGCGAAGGATCACCGAGCTGGCGCAGGGTGGCCTCGATGGGGCCGAGCAGGAATTGCAGGATCGGCTCGGCCACGGTGAAGGCCAGCACGATGCCGATGATGAAGGCGATCACCGAGCGGATCAGCCGCGTGCGCAGCTCCGCCAGGTGCTCGATCAGCGGCGCCGAGCTATCCTCGATCTCGTCATGATCCGTGTGACTCATGCTTCACCGTCTTTCTTGAGAGACGCTTCGAGCTCGGCCGCCTTGGCAGCGGCCTCCTCGGCGTGCTTCTGCGCCGCCTCGGCCTCGCGGCGCTGGCGGTCGGCAGCGCTGCGCGCCGCGCTTGCCTCGATGCGCTTCTTCGCCTCGAGCCGCTCGGGATCGAGCGCGTTCGGGTCCTCCTTGAGGCCCTCTTTCTTCTTTTCCGGCGTCGGGTCGGTCATCGCGCGCGCCGCGTCCTTGACCCCGTCCATGGCAGAGCCAAGCGGGTTCGTCGCGGTCTTGAAGGTCTTGGCCACGTCACGCACGCCGCTTTCATCCGCGGCGTCGTTCATCGCGCGGGTGAACTCGCGCGCCATGCCGCGGGCCTTGCCCATGAAGCGGCCCACGTTGCGGAACAGCACGGGCAGGTCCTTCGGACCCACCACGATCAGCGCAACGATGCCGATGACCAGAAGCTCGGACCAACCAAGATCCAGCATCTGGGCTTACACCTTGTCTTTTTCGTCGGCCGGAGTGACGTCCTTGGCGCTCTCGGCCTTCTCGTCCTCGAGCTCTTTCTTGCCGTCATCGACGCCCTTCTTGAAGGCGGTGATGCCCTTGCCGACCTCGCCCATGAGGCTCGAGATCTTGCCGCGGCCGAACAGCACGAGCACGACGACGGCGATCAGAAGAAGGCCCGGAAGGCCGATATTGTTGAGCATTGTCTTCTCTCCTGTGGCGGGCGCCCTCGGGGGCATCCGGTAAACTCTCTGATCCGATCTCTACGGCGAAGCGCGCGGCGCCGGAAGCGGCCGGGGGGCCCTGCAAGGCGCGAGGCGAAGAAATATGCGATCTTCTTTGACACTATTTTGTCAGGAGGGCAGATTGGTGCCGAACCGCTCCGCGCGGCCCGAGGGGAGCAGAGATGAAAAAGACCGACCGGCTCTATGCGCTGATGGAGCGGCTCAAGGACGGGAAGTTGCACACAGCCGAGGCGCTGGCCGAGCGCTTCGGCGTCTCGGTGCGCACGATTTACCGCGACATGGACGTACTGATGGCCTCGGGCGTGCCGATCGAGGGCGAACGCGGGCGCGGCTACACCGCGCGCGGCGGCTTTACCCTGCCGCCGCTCACGCTGACCGAGACCGAGCTCGAGGTGCTGCATCTGGGCCTTGCCGCCATCGGCGCGGGCGCCGGCGAAATGCCGGAACTTGCCGAGGCGGCGCAGAGCCTCTCGGCCAAGATCGACGCGGTGCTGCCCGAGGAGGGCGCGCCCGAGCCCGGTGCCTTCGGATTTGCCAGCTACCCGTTCCACGAGGCCGCCGAGGGCTTTCGCCACATGCCCGCGGTGCGCGCCGCGATCCGCGCGCGGCAGCGCCTGCGCATCACCCTGCGGGACGGCGGGCAACCGCTCGAGATCCGCCCGCTGCGGCTGGATTACTGGGGCCGGATCTGGACCTGCGTGGCATGGAACGAGACCAAGGGCGCGTTCGACAGCCTGCGGCTCGACCGGATCGAGACGCTTGCGCCGCTGCCCGGCCTGTTCGTCGACGAACCCGGCAAGCGCCTGGCCGATTACGTGGGCCGCAAACCGTGACGCGTGGCGCACGGGCCGGGAAATACCCGCGTCTTGCCGCAGCTCTGCCATGACACCGCTGCGTTTGCGCTGTTAAGCATACTCAGGGGCAACGTGACTGGCGCCGCGATCCGCGATGCCGGGCCGCGCGCCGGATGGATTGATGTATCGACGTGATGAGTGACGCCACCAGCCATGCCGCCTACCGCGCCCGCAGCCATTTCCGCTGCCTCGACGGGCTGCGCTTTCTCTGCATCGCGATGGTGCTCTGGCATCATGCCCAGCCGGTGCACAGCCCGGCGCTGCAGATCCTCGACCGGGGCTTTCTCGGAGTCGACTTCTTCTTCGTGCTGAGCGGCTACCTGATCACCACGCTGCTCCTGCGCGAGCGCGAGCGGAGGGGCGCCTTCTCGCTGCGCAACTTCTACATCCGCCGGGCGCTGCGCATCCTGCCGGTCTATGGCTTCGTGGTGACGGCGCTTTGCGCCTTCTACATCCTCGTGAAGGATCAGACGCAGTACCTGCAGGCGGTGCCCTTCTACTACCTCTTTCTGTCGAACTTCCTCGTCGAGCACGTGCCGACGCTGTCGATCACCTGGTCGCTCTCGGTCGAAGAGCAGTATTACCTGATCTGGCCGCTGCTGCTGATGCTGCTGCCAAGCCGACTCTGGGTGCCGGTGGCGCTGGCACTGGTGGCGCTGAACGTCGGCCTCTCGATGATGCCGCCCGCCGATCCGCCGCTTGCGGCGGGGCCGCTGGTGTTCCGCCTGCCCACCGCGACCTACGCGCCGATCATCCTCGGCTCGCTCGCCGCGATCCTGCTGCACCGGCCCGAGAGCTACCGGCGCCTGCAGCCGCTCTGCGCCCATCCCGCGACGCCGCTTGCGGGGCTCGCCCTGATCGCTCTGATCGCGCAATTCGGGCCGTTCGACATGCGCGGGCTGCAGAACTTCGCGATCCATCTTCTGATGACGCTGACGCTGATGGCGCTGGTGGTGCGCGAGCGTGGCGGCCTGCAGACCCTGCTCGCGCGTCAGCCGCTGGTGCGGGTGGGCCAGGTGAGCTACGGCATCTACCTCTATCATCTGATCGCCCTCGACATCGCAGCACGCATCGGCATCCGCCTTGGCCTGCCAGCCGAACCGGGCGACGGCGCGGCGATGTGGCTCTTGCTGATCGCCTATTCGCTGCTGTCCTGGGCCATGGCCGAGCTGAGCTTCCGCACGCTCGAAGCCTATTTCCGCCGCTTCCGCCCCAATGACCGCCCCACCGAGACCGTGGCGGCAGAAAAAGACCCCCGGCAGCCGAAGCAGACCGGGGGTCACACGGGGAAACAGGTCACTCGCTAAGGAGTGAGACCGGCCTTACTCGGCCTTCATCGCCTCGATCGAGATCTCGACCTCGACTTCGTCGCTGACATAGGGGGCGAAGGCGCCGACGTTGAAGTCCGAGCGGATCAGCGTGGTGGTGGCGAAGAAACCGAGCCACGGCTTGCCTTCCATCGGGTGATCGCCAGCCTGGGTCAGGGTGGTGTCGAGCACGACTTCCTTGGTCACGCCGTTCAGCGTCAGGTCGCCGGTGATCAGCGCGGTGTTGTCGCCGGTCACTTCGATGCCGGTGGAGGTGAAGGTCACCATCTCGTCATCGGCAGCGCCGAAGAAGTCGTCGCTCATGAAGTGCTCGAAGCGGGCTTCCCAGCCGGTGATCATCGAGCGCACCGGGAAGGACACTTCCACCGACGAGGCGGCCGGATCTTCTGCGTCGTAGGAAATCTCGCCCTCGAAGCCCGAGAACATGCCGTAGCCGGTCGAGAACCCGAGGTGGTTGTAGTTGAAGACGATCTGGCTGTGGCTGGAGTCGAGCTCATAGGCCTCGGGGGCTGCGATGGCGGCGATCGGGGCGGCGGCCATCAGGCCGGCGAGGAGAAGGGATTTCATTCAGGGGCTCCACTGGTTGGGTGCGTGTTGTCGATGGGGAGAAGATTGGGGTAATGCTGCGCCGCCGCAATTGCGGCTGGCCCCACAGAGTCTGTTGAAAAATGAACAGGATATCGGTGCATTTGTGCGGAGCTTCGCCGACGGCCCCCGTGGCGGGCGGGCGCTTGCTCGATCCCCTGCATCTCCCGACCGACGCGCGGCTCGCACCTGTCTCAGCGATCTGGTATCAGGCCCGCCACGAGCATCCGGGGCGCGCGGGCCGTCTTCCGAGGGCTGGCGCCCTGCCCGTCTTCGCCCTTGATCCCCGCGCCGAGAGGTGTATACGGGCGCATCCCTCCGCGAGACCGTATGAACCGCGCAGTCTCTCGTGGGCAGGAGTGGAGAGGATGCCTGCCCTATGAAATGCGCCTTGATAGAAATGGAGCTCACATGCCGCTTTACGAGCATGTCTTTATTGCGCGTCAGGACCTGTCCAACGCGCAGGCCGAAGGCCTCGTCGAACATTTTGGCACCGTCCTCTCGGACAACGGCGGCAAGGTCGTCGAATCCGAGTACTGGGGCGTCAAGACGATGGCCTACAAGATCAACAAGAACCGCAAGGGCCACTACGCCTTCCTGAAGACCGACGCTCCGGCGACCGCGGTTCAGGAAATGGAGCGCCTGATGCGCCTGCACGATGACGTGATGCGCGTCCTGACCATCAAGGTCGACGAGCACGCCGAGGGCCCGTCGGTCCAGATGCAGAAACGTGACGAGCGCGACGGCTGTCGCGAGCGCCGCAACTGATACCCTGAGAAAGAGGAGTTAAACCATGGCTGCAAAACCGTTTTTCCGCCGCCGCAAGGTCTGCCCCTTCTCGGGCGACA
>NZ_JBYNAH010000274.1:0-6223 GCF_059781815.1 Salipiger sp.
TCGACATAGTAGTCTTCGTTCTTCACGAGGTGGATGTAGCTGCCCTTCTCCCAGGCCTCGAACTTGAACGGGCCGGTGCCGATCGGCGTGGCGTTCATCTCGTTGTTGGCGAAGTCGGTGCCCTCGTAGATGTGCTTGGGCACGATCGGCATGGTGCCGGTCTCGAAGACGCTGATGAACGGGCCGAAGGGCTCCTTCAGCTGGAACACCACGGTGAGCGGGTCGGGCGCGGTGATGCTTTCCACATAGGCCAGCGAGGCGCGCAGGCGGGCATGGGTCTCGCGCAGGAAGACATCGGCCGAGAACACCACGTCATCGGCGGTGAAATCCTCGCCGTCGTGCCACTTCACGCCCTCGTGGAGCTTGAAGGTGTAGGTCAGACCGTCGTCCGAGATCTCCCAGCTTTCGGCGAGGCCGGGCTGCGGCTGAAGGTCGGTGCCGTAGCGCAGCAGGCCCTCGTAGATATCGCCGGCAACGAGCTGGGTCGGGCCGTTCTGCACGAGGCCGAGCATCAGCCCCGGCGGTTCGGGCTGGACCACGATGTCGAGCCGTCCGCCGGCCTCTTGCGCGGCAAGCGGCGCCGCGAGAGCGGCAGCGATCAGGAAGGTCGTCGCTTTGAGATGTTTCATGTTTTCCCTGTCAGTTCTGGTTTCGGGGGGATGGGTCCGGTTCTGGGCCGGACCGCTTTGGTTATGTGTCTTGATCGGAACGCGGCGGCGTCACCCCATGTAATCGGGCGCGGCTTTCTCCAGCATCCGCAGGAAGGCGGCCCATTCCGGGTCGGTCCCCGGGGCGCTTTCCATCTTGTCGTACATCTTCTGGTACTGGCTCGCGGTGTGCTCGGCGACCGCGTCGGGCAGCACCACCGGGGTCAGCCCCATGCCGAGCGCCGCGACCTGCGCCTTGCAGGAGCGCTCGAGGTTCAGCGCCAGCTTCACCGCCTCGGCGACCGAGCGGCCCAGAAGCAGCGTGCCGTGGTTGCGCAGCAGCATGACCTGCTTCTCGCCAAGATCGGCGACGATGCGCTCACGTTCCTCGAGGTTCAGCGCGATGCCCTCGTAATCGTGGAAGGCGATGCGGTCGAAGAACTGCGCCGACCACTGGTTCAGCGGCAGGAGCCCCTCCTTGATCGAGGAGACCGCGACGCCCGCAACCGTGTGGGTGTGCAGCACGCAGACCGCGTCGTGGCGCGCCATATGCACCGCCGAGTGGATGGTGAAGCCGGCGGCGTTCACGCCCGCGCCATAGGGGTCGTCGATCACCGCGCCGGTCTCGTCGATGGTGACGAGATTGGCCGCCGTGACCTCATCGAATCGCAGACCATACGGGTTCAGCAGGAAGCGCTTCTCGCCCGCGGGCCCGTCCGGCATGCGCGCCGAGATATGGGTGTAGATGCTGTCATCCATGCCGAAATGCGCGATCAGCCGGTAGGCTGCGGCAAGGTCGCGGCGCAGCTGGGTGACGGTGTCGGCGGGTGCTCCATCGGGCATTGAAGTCGTCCTTTTCATCGCTTGGCCCAAAGAAAGGCCATGAAAGCATCTTTGGTCAAGTAAATTGTCGACAATCGCCAAATCTACAATTAGCGTGACCTTAACTTGTGCGTTTGACCCTCGGACTCATGGACCCAAAGCAAGACAGTGACGGTTTTCAGCCTCTCGACCGCGAGGGGCTCGTTCAGCGTGTCGCGCGCCTGCTCAGCAAGGCGATCGTGACCGGCCAGCTCTCGCAGGGAGAGCGGCTTTCCGAATCGGTGGTGGCCCGGCAGCTCGGCGTGAGCCGCGCCCCGGTGCGCGAGGCGGCGCGGCTGCTCGAAAGCTCGGGGCTCGTCACCTACCTGCCCAATCGCGGCTTCTTCGTGCGCTCGATCAGCGCCCGCGAGCTTGCCAACCTCTACGAGTTCCGGCTGGTGATCGAGACCGCGGCGGTGCGCCGCCTGATCCGCGACGGGTTGGGCGAGAGCGAAGCCAAGCTCATCGGCCAGATCGAAGAGATGCGCCGCGTCGCGGGGCCGGGCTTCGACATGCTGACCCAGGTCGAGGCCGACATGCAGTTTCACCGCCTGATCTGCGCCGGATCGGGCAACCCGAAGTATCTCAACACCTTCGAGCAGATCGCGATGGAATCCGAGCTGACGATCATGATGATCGGCCGGCTCTACGACGACGCCCAGCGCCTCGCCGAAACCCACGTGCCGATCCTCGACGCAATGCTGCGCCATGACGAGGCCGAGGCGGTCGAGGCGCTGCGCTACCATATCGAAGTCGCCCGCGACCTGGTCATCGAGCAGTTCCAAAAGATGGAAGACGAGCAAGACTGATGAAGTGTTTCTACGCCCCCGAGACCGATCTGCACGATCCGGTCTTTCGCCTGACCCACGGCAAGATCCTGCGCAACGCCGAGCAGTCCGAGCGCGCCATGCTGCTCAAGGCCGGTCTCGACGAGCTCGGCCTCGCCACCACCGAGCCGCCCGAGGCGCCGCGCGCGGCGCTCGAGGCGGTGCACACCGATGCCTTCCTCACCTTCCTCGAGACCGCGTGGGACGAGTGGCAGGCGCTGCCCAATGCCGGCCCCGAGGTGGTGCCGAACGTCTTTGCGCAGCGCGGCTTCGCCACCTACCCGACAAGCATCGTGGGCCGCGCCGGCTGGCACATGGGCGACACCTCGGCCCCGATCGGGGAACACACCTGGACCGCCTCGCGCCGCGCCGCCGATTGCGCCGTGGCCGCCGCCGACGCGGTGCTCGCGGGTGACCGCGCGGCCTATGCGCTCTGCCGTCCCGCCGGCCATCACAGCTCGGCCGACATGGCCGCCGGGCACTGCATGATGAACAACTCCGCCGTCGCCGCCGCGCGCCTGCGCACGCAGCACGCCAAGGTCGCGACCCTCGATATCGACGTGCACCACGGAAATGGCACGCAGGCGATCTTCTACGAGCGCGACGACGTGATGACGATCTCAGTCCACGCCGATCCCGCGACCTATTACCCGTTCTTCGTGGGCTACGCACACGAGACCGGCGCCGGCGCGGGTGCGGGCTTCAACACCAACTACCCCCTGCCCCGCACCACGACCGACGAAACTTGGCTCAAGACCATCGCAGAGGCGCTGGAGAAGATCGCAGCCTTCGAGCCCGGCGCGCTGATGCTGAGCCTCGGGCTCGATGCGCATGAGAAAGACCCGCTCATGGGCATGCAGATCAGCTGGGACGGCTTCCGCCGCGCCGGCGAGATGATCGCCGCTGCGGGCTATCCCACGGTGATCGTGCAGGAGGGCGGCTACCTCTCCGAGGATCTCACCACCTCGCTGGTGTCGTTCATGGAAGGCTTCATGAGGCGCGGCAAATGACCCTCTCGCCCGAGCTGACGCAGAAGATCCTCGCCGCCGTCGAGGAGGGCTTCGAGGAGCAGATCGCCTTCACCGAAACGCTTGGGCGCTACCCGTCCCTGCGCGGGCAGGAGGCGACCGCGCAGGATTTCCTGCATGACGAGCTGAAGGCGCGCGGCTACGCGATGGACCGCTGGACCATCGAGGTGGACGACATCAAGCACCACCCCGGCTTCTCGCCGGTCGAGGTCGACTATTCCAACGCCATCAACGTGGTGGGCACGATGCGCCCGCGCGAGGAGACCGGCAAGTCGCTGGTCCTGAACGGCCATGTGGATGTTGTCCCCGCCGGGCCGCTCGACATGTGGACCACCCCGCCCTTCGAGCCGCGCCGCGAGGGCGACTGGCTCTATGGCCGCGGCATCGCCGACATGAAGGCCGGCATCGCCGCCAACATCTTTGCCGTCGATGCGCTCAAGCGCCTCGGCTACCGCCCCGCCGCCACGCTCTACCAGCAATCGGTGGTCGAGGAGGAATGCACCGGCAACGGCGCACTGGCGGCGCTGCTGCGCGGCTACAACGCCGACGCCGCGATCATCCCCGAGCCCGAAGACGACATGCTGGTGCGCGCCAATACCGGCGTGCTGTGGTTCCGCGTCCGGGTGCAGGGCGCGCCGGTGCATGTGCGCGAGGCCGGCTCCGGCGCCAACGCCATCGAGGCGGCCTACGACCTGATCAAGGGGCTGCGCGAGCTTGAGGCCGCATGGAACGCGCAGAAGGGCGAGCACCGCTACTTCGAAGAGCTCGACCACCCGATCAACTTCAACGTCGGCAAGATCGCCGGCGGCGACTGGGCCTCCTCGGTGCCGGCATGGTGCGAATTCGACTGCCGCATCGCGCTTTATCCCGGCATCAAGGCCGCCGATGCCGCGCGCGAGATCGAGGATCACCTGCGCCGCGTGTCGGACGGCATCCCGTTCCTCGCCAACAACCCGCCGCAGGTCATCTTCAACGGCTTCTTCGCCGAGGGCTACGTGCTCGAGGAAGGCAGCGAGGCCGAGGAGACCCTCGCCCGCGCCCATATGTCGAGCTATGCCAAGCCGCTCGAGAGCTTCGTCACGCCGGGCTATCTCGATGGCCGAGTCTTCGTGATCTACGGCGAGACCCCCTGCCTGGTCTACGGCCCCTATTCCGAGGCCATCCACGGCTTCGACGAACGGGTGAAGCTGTCTTCGGTGAAGCGCGTGACCGGCACGATCGCGCTCTTCATCGCCGAATGGTGCGGGCTGGAGGAAATTTGATCAAATTCTCCCCGTGACCTTTCGTCCAAAACCATCTTAACTATGCGCCGAAGGGGACCTGAGTCTCCCGCGGCCTTCTCCCCGATCCGAACCCACAGGCCCCGCCCGGGCCACTGCCAACACGGAGACCGACATGAACCAGCGTCCGAACTCGCTTCACGCCGCCGACATCGCCTACACGATGCACCCCTACACCAACATGCGCCTGCACGAGGAAAAGGGCCCGATGATCATGAGCCATGGCGACGGCGCCAAGGTCTATGACAGCGAGGGCAAGGAATATTACGAGGCGCTGGCCGGGCTGTGGTCGGTCGCCGTGGGCTTCTCCGAGACCCGTCTCGCGGATGTCGCCTACGAGCAGCTCAAGAAGCTGCCCTACTACCACACCTTCGCGCACAAGTCGCACGAGCCGTCGATCCGCCTCGCCGAGAAGCTCGTCGAGATGACCCCGGAAGGGCTCAACAAGGTGTTCTTCACCAACTCCGGCTCCGAGGCCAACGACACCGTCGTCAAGTTGGTCTGGTTCCTCAACAACGGTCTTGGCCGGCCGGAGAAGAAGAAGTTCCTGTCGCGCAACAAGGCCTATCACGGCATCACCGTCGCCTCGGGCTCGCTCACCGGCCTGCCGGCGAACCAGAAGGATTTCGACCTTCCGGCGATCCCGGTCACCCACCTGACCACGCCGCATTACTGGAAGTTCGCCGAGGAAGGCGAGACCGAAGAGCAGTTCACCGCGCGCCTGCTGAAGGAGCTCGAGGACACGATCATTGCGGAAGGCCCCGAGACCATCGGCGCCTTCATCGGCGAGCCCGTCATGGGCGCCGGCGGCGTCATGGTGCCGCCCGAGGGCTACTGGCCGGGCGTTGCCGAGATCTGCGCTAAGTACGACATCCTGCTGGTGGCCGACGAGGTCATCAACGGCTTTGGCCGCACCGGCAAGCCCTTCGGCTGCGAGCGCTTCGGCTTCACCCCCGACATCCTCGTGACCTCGAAGCAGCTGACCTCCTCCTACATGCCGCTCGCCGCCATCGTGGTGAACGACAAGGTCTATGACGCCATCGCCGACAACACCGCCAAGCTCGGCACCTTCGGCCACGGCTTCACCGGCTCGGGCCACCCGGTTGCCTGCGCGGTGGGGCTCGAGAACCTGAAGATCATCGAAGAGAAGGATCTGATGGGCAATGCCGAGCGCCTCGAGCCGATGTTCCAGGACGGTCTGCGCAAGTTCGCCGATCACCCGCTGGTCGGCGAAGTGCGCGGCGTCGGCCTGATCGCGGGCGTCGAGCTGGCCAAGAACCGCGACACCCGCGAGGCCTTCGAACCGGCGGGCTCGATGGCGGCCAAGGTGGTGGCGCTCTGCGCCGAAGAGGGGCTGATCGTGCGCAACGTCTACGAGACGGTGGCCTTCTGCCCGCCGCTGATCGTCACCGAAGACGACCTGACCGAGATCCTCGCCCGCTTCGGACGCGCGCTCGACCGGGCGCTCGACTGGGCGAAATCGGAAGGCATGGTCTGAGCCTCGGGCGAGGCTCTGGATGGAGAGACCAGGAGGGGGGGGGGGGGGGGGGCGCGCCCGGCCCCGGCGGCGGGGTGGCGAA
>NZ_JBYNAH010000275.1:0-6182 GCF_059781815.1 Salipiger sp.
GCCGGGGTCCGGCAGCGTCAGCCCGAAGGGCTGCGGCGCGGCGCTGTCGCGGCGGAGCGCCAGCGAGGCCAGCGCGATGTCGGGGCGCTCGGCGAGCGTCAGCGCGCCATGGGTGGCGCGGCGCGGCTCGGACTGGCCGAGCGCGGTGAGGGGGGCGAGATCAGTCACGCAGACGCTCTCCTTCCGGGTCGATGAAATGCGGGCTGACGACGGTCACGCGGCACTCGCCGCCCTCAAGCGGGTTGGCCGCGACGATCTCGTGGCCCATGCGCGCCGCACCGTCCTCGAGGAAGCCGAGCGCGATGTGGCTCTTGAGATGCGGCGAGTAGCAGGCCGAGGTCACCCAGCCCTGATCGCTGGCGGTGTCGCGCTCGACGCCGGGCAGGAACAGGTGGGCGCCGGCGGGCACCTTCGCTTCCGGGTCGAGCGGCATCAGCCCCACCAGACGGCGCGTGTCCGCCTCGAGCGCCTCGCGCCGCGACATCACCGCGCCGATGCTGTCCTTCTTCTTCGACACCATCTGGCCCAGCCCGAGCATCGCGGCCGTGGTCTGGCCGTTGAGCTCGGCGCCTGCCGCGTGGCCCTTCTCGATGCGCAGCACCGCCAGCGCCTCGGTGCCGTAGGGCGTGACGCCGAGATCGGCCCCTTGCTCCATCAGCCGCGCCATCAGCGCGTTGCCATAGCGCGCCGGCACCGCGATCTCGTAGGCGAGCTCGCCCGAGAAAGAGATCCGGAAGAGACGCGCCCGAAGCCCGCCGCAGATCGTCAGCTCGGCGCAGGCCATGAATGGGAAGGCCTCGTTCGACAGATCCGTGTCATCGACGATGCGCGACAGCAATTCGCGCGAGTTCGGCCCGGCCACGGCGATCTGCGCCCAGGCGTCTGTCGTGGAGATGAGCTGCACGTCGAGCTCGGGCCAGAGGCATTGCCGGGCGAACTCCATCTGGCGATAGACGAGGCCCGCATTGGCGGTGGTGGTGGTGACCACGTAGTGATCCTCGGCCAGACGGGCGCAGGTGCCATCATCGTAGAGGAGGCCATCCTCGCGCAGCATCAGGCCATAGCGCACCTTGCCGACCTTCAGCGTGCCCATCATGTTGGCGTAGATCCGGTGCAGGAATTCGCCCGCATCGGCGCCCTGCACGTCGACCTTGCCAAGCGTGGTGACGTCGCAGAGCCCCACGCCCTTGCGCACCGCCAGCACCTCGCGGTCGACGCTCTCGCGCCAGTGTGTCTCCCCGTCTCGCGGGAAATACTGCGCCCGCATCCATTGCCCGACCTCGACGAATTCGGCGCCTTGCGCTTGCGCGAAGCTGTGCGTCGGCGTGAGGCGGCGCGGGCGGAAATGGGCGCCGCTGTCGCCGCCGCCGAGCACGCTCAGCGCCACAGGCGTGTAGGGCGGGCGGAAGATCGTGGTGCCGGTCTCGGGGATGGTCTTGCCGGTCAGCTCGGCCATGACGGCAAGGGCGGTGACATTGGCGGTCTTGCCCTGATCGGTGGCCATGCCGAGCGTGGTCCAGCGCTTGAGGTGCTCGACGGGGCGCATGTTTTCCTTATGCGCCAGCGCGATGTCCTTGACCGTCACGTCGTTCTGGAAATCGACCCAGGCGCGGCCCCTTCCCGGCACATGCCAGACTGGCGCCTGCGCGACGGGGGTATCCTCGGCCTGCGGCAGGTCGGGCAGCGTGGCGGTGAGCCCCAGATCCGCGAGCGCCGCCTGCGCGGTCTCCGCCCCCGAGCAGAGCGCCGCATGGGTCGTGCCCTGCCCCGCCGCGGCCCCGGCAACGCGCATGCCCGGGGGCATGTCGGCGGGCGGCAGGAAGGCCTGATGCGCGTCGCTCCAGGCCGGGCGGCCCCGGTGGTGCGAGGCGAGATGCACGTTGGGGTTCCAGCCGCCGGAAACGCCGAGCACGGCGCATTCGAGCCATTCAGAGCGGCCATTCTGGCTGACCTGGATCGACGACAGCGCGCGCCGCCCCTGCGCGCCGGTGACCTGCGCCCCGGCATAGACCTGGTACTCTCCCAGCCGCGGCGCGTCCCTGCGCGGGTCGATCACCGCCAGCACCGGAACGCCATGGGCCAGCAGGTCGAGCGCGGTGCGGTGGCCGTCGTCATTGCTGGTGAAGATCGCCACGCGGTCGGAGGCTTTCGCCTGCGGCGCCACCGCCCAGCGGTTGGCATAGGCGCGCAGCGCACCGCCGAGCATGATGCCGGGGCGGTCGTTGCCGGCGAAGGGGATGTGGCGCTCGGTGGCGCCGGCGGCGAGCAGGCTGCGCTTGGCGGTGATGCGCCAGAGCGTCTGGCGCACGGTCTGCGGCACAGGCAGGTGATCGCCCACCCGCTCGACCGCGCCGAAGATGCCGTGATCGTAGCTGCCAAACACCGTGGTGCGGCGCAGGATGCGCACGTTGGGCAGGCTCTCGAGCTCGGCCTCAGCGCGGGCCACCCAGTCGGATGCCGGGGCGTCGTCGAGCATATGGCGCTCGGAAAGCAGACGCCCGCCGAGGCGGAAATCCTCGTCGGCGAGGATCACGCTTGCGCCGGAGCGGCCGGCGGTCAGCGCCGCCGCAAGCCCCGCCGCGCCGCCGCCGATCACCAGCAGGTCGCAATGCAGGAAGCCGCTGTCATAGGCGTCGGGGTCGGGCTCGGCGGCGAGCCGGCCCAGCCCTGCGGCGCGGCGGATCATCGGCTCGTAGACCTTCTCCCAGAAGGCGGCGGGCTGCATGAAGGTCTTGTAGTAGAACCCGGCGGCGAAGAACGGCGACAGCGCGTCGTTGACCGCCAGCGCATCGAAGGCGAGCGACGGCCAGCGGTTCTGGCTGCTGGCCTCGAGCCCGTCATAGAGCTCAATGCAGGTGGCGCGGGTGTTGGGCTCGGCGCGGGCGCCGCTGCGCAGGGTGACGAGCGCGTTGGGCTCTTCGGAACCGGCGCTGAAGATGCCGCGCGGGCGGTGATACTTGAAGCTGCGTCCGACCAGCCGCACGCCGTTGGCCAGAAGCGCCGAGGCCAGCGTGTCGCCCGGGTGGCCCTGGTAGGTCTTGCCGTCGAATGTGAAGGAGAGGGTCTTGCTGCGGTCGATGAGGCCGCCGGTCAGCCGGGTCATGCGCCGCCCCTCCGCTTGACGTCCGAGGCCAGCTCGGCCGAGACGATCTCATGCGTGACGGTGTCGCGGGTGACGACCACCCAGGAGCGGTCGCCCTGCTCATGGAACCACAGCTCGCGATGCAGCCCGGCGGGGTTGTCGCGCAGATAGGTGTAGTCGAAAAACGCGGCCTCGGCGTCCTCGGCCATGCCGTCGGGACGGTTCAGGAGCGAGGCGTCGCCGAGATAGGTGAACTCCTGCGCGTCGCGCGGGCCGAGGAGAGGGTGCGGGATCAGCATGTCGCGCCTCAGTGCAGGTTGGGTTGGGCGCCAACGCCCTTTTCGTCGATCAGCGCGCCGCGCTGGAAGCGGTCGAGACGGAAGGCCGTCGCGGTCTCGTGCGGGCGGCCGGTGGCCAGCAGGTGGGCGAAGGCGTAGCCGCTGGCGGGCGTCGCCTTGAAGCCGCCATAGCACCAGCCGGCGTTGAGATAGAGCCCGTCCACATGGGTGGCATCGATGATCGGCGAGCCGTCCATCGACATGTCCATGATGCCGCCCCAGCTGCGCAGCAGGCGGGCGCGCCCGATCATCGGCATCAGCGCCATGCCACCCTCGACCACGTCCTCGACCACCGGCAGGTTGCCGCGTTGGGCGTAGGAGTTGTAGCCGTCGATATCGCCGCCGAAGACCAGCCCGCCCTTGTCGGACTGGCTGACGTAGAAATGCCCGGCGCCGAAGGTGATGACGCCGTCGATGCAGGGCTTGAGCCCTTCCGAGACAAAGGCCTGCAGGGCGTGGCTTTCGATCGGCAGGCGCATGCCGGCCTTTTCCATCACCCGCCCCGTGGAGCCCGCCACGGCGACGCCGACCTTCTTGGCCCCGATATAGCCGCGCGTGGTCTCGACGCCGCGGATCGCGCCGCCCTCGATGCGGAAGCCGGTGACCTCGCAGTTCTGGATCAGGTCGACGCCCTTCTGGTCGGCGCCGCGCGCATAGCCCCAGGCCACGCCATCGTGGCGCGCGGTGCCGGCGCGGCGCTGCAGCAGCCCGCCCTTGATCGGGAAGCGGGCGTTGTCGAAATTCAGGAACGGGTACATCGCCCGCACGCCGTCCTGGTCGAGCAGCTCGGCATCGGCACCGGCCAGCAGCATGGCATTACCACGGCGGCGGAAGGCATCGCGCTGGCCGTCGCTGTGGCAGAGGTTGAGGATGCCGCGCTGGCTGACCATGGCGTTGAAGTTGAAGCGCTGCTCGAGCCCTTCCCAGAGCTTCATCGAGAACTCGTAGAACGGCTCGTTGCCGGGCAGCAGGTAGTTCGAGCGGATGATCGTGGTGTTGCGCCCGATATTGCCCGAGCCGAGCCAGCCCTTCTCGAGCACCGCGACGCGGGCCTCGCCGAAGGTGTTGGCAAGGTAATAGGCGGTGGCGAGCCCGTGGCCGCCGCCGCCCACCACGATGATGTCATACTCACGCTGGGGTTCGGGATCGCGCCAGAGCGGTTTCCAGCCCTTGTGGCCGGTGAGCCCTTCCCAGAACACCCGAAGGCCGTTGAACTGCATGTGGCACCCTGTTTCCTGAAGGCAGAGCGGCGCGGGTCAAAATTCTTCGAGAAGAATTTTGGCGCCCCCCGCGCCGGTCGGTGGCACAAATTTCTTCTGCGAAGAAATTTGCCCGGTCAGATGTCGAGCGTGTGCTCGCGTTCCCAGTGCGAGAAATGCGACACGAAGCTGTCCCACTCCTCGCGCTTCTTCTTGATGAAGGAGGCCGAGAACTCCTCGCCCAGCATCGCCTTCAGCTCGACATCGGCATCGAAGCCGCGGATCGCGTCGAGCATGTTGAGCGGCAGGCGCGGCGCGTCCTTCACCGTGTGGCCCTCGGCATACATGTCGATGTCGTAGCGCGGGCCGGGATCGGCCTTGGAGCGGATGCCCGAGAGGCCGGCGGCAATGATCACCGCCTGCAGCAGGTAGGGGTTGGCCGCGCCGTCGGGCAGGCGCAGCTCGAACCGGCCGGGGCCCGGCACGCGCACCATGTGGGTGCGGTTGTTGCCGGTCCAGGTCACCGTGTTGGGTGCCCAGGTGGCGCCGGACATGGTCCGCGGTGCGTTGATGCGCTTGTAGCTGTTGACCGTGGGGTTGGTGATCGCGGCCAGGGCCTCGGCGTGTTTCATGATGCCGCCGAGGAAGTGCCCGCCCTGCTCCGAGAGCCCTACCTCGCCGATCTGGCCGCCGGCATCGCCGGCGAAGGCGTTGGTCGCGCCGTCGAGATCCCAGACCGAGATATGGGCGTGGCAGCCATTGCCGGTGAGCCCCTCGATGGGCTTGGGCATGAAGGTGGCGCGCAGCCCGTGCTTCTCGGCCACGGATTTCACCATGAACTTGAAGAAGCTGTGGCGGTCGGCGGTGACGAGGGCGTCGTCGAATTCCCAGTTCATCTCGAACTGGCCGTTGGCGTCCTCGTGGTCGTTCTGGTAGGGGCCCCAGCCGAGCTCGAGCATGTAATCGCAGATCTCGGCGATGACATCGTAGCGGCGCATCACCGCCTGCTGGTCGTAGCAGGGCTTTTCGGCGGTGTCGGCCTCGTCGGAGATCTTGGTGCCTTCCGGGGTGAGCAGGAAGAACTCGGCCTCGACGCCGGTCTTGACCCGCAGGCCCTCGGCGGCGGCTTCCTTGATCAGCTTGCGCAGCACGTTGCGCGGGGCCTGGGCGACCTCCTGGCCTTCCATGACGCAATTGGCCGCAACCCAGGCGACCTCGGGTTTCCACGGCAGCTGGATCACCGTCTCGGGATCGGGCACGGCGAGCATGTCGGGATGCGCCGGCGTCATGTCGAGCCAGGTGGCGAAGCCGGCAAAGCCCGCGCCCTCCTCGGCCATGTCGGCGATGGCCTGCGCCGGGACCAGCTTGGCGCGCTGGCCGCCGAACAGGTCGGTGAAGGAGATCATGAAGTATTTCACGCCCTTTTCCTGGGCGAAGGCGGCGAGGTCGGTCATTGCTATCGGTTCCCTGTCGTGTGTTTCGGTCCGCCTTCAGCGGTCCGACCGGGGGGGGGGGGGGGGGGGGGGGGCCGCGGCGCCCCCGGCCGAGGCAGCTCTCTAATCA
>NZ_JBYNAH010000276.1:0-6098 GCF_059781815.1 Salipiger sp.
CGCTACGCTGGGGGCTCCGCGCGCGGCCTCCTACACCAAGCGTTGGGACACTACCACTGGAAACCAATCCGTTCTCGTCCGTACGCTTCGAGGCGAAGGTGGTTCACAAGCCCTATGCGGTCCCGACCGACACAGAAGTGCTTAAGTGGCTGACGTGGCAAGATCCCCTCATCGACAAGGTGCTGCTGACGTGCCTTCTCTCCGGGATGCGAGCCGGGGAAGCTGCCGGTCTCCTCCGTGGGGATGTGGTCGAGAAGGGAAAGCTTGGCTGGTTCTTCCACGTTCGCCCGAACCGCCTGAGGCTACTGAAGACCGATGCTGCTGAGCGAATGGTTCCGGTGCATGCAGCGCTCTTGCCGATCCTGGAGGCGCTACCCTGCGAAGGTCCGTTGTTCCCGAACTTGACCGTGAACGACGTAACCAAGCGGTTCGCCGTGATGCGGGAGACGTTGGAGCTTCAACGACCCGGCCTCGTGTTCCACTCCACCCGGAAGTGGTTCATCACCCAGTGTGAGCGTACGGGCGTCCCGGAGCATTTCACCGCCAGCATCGTGGGGCACAAGTCGGCGCGTTCGGAGAATGGCCTCACCTACGGAATTTACTCCGCAGGGATCTCCGACGAGCAGAAGAGACAGATCGTCGATCAGGTTCGGTTGCCGGAGAGGTGCTCTCCATGACCGTCATTCCCGACATCTACGCGTTCGATGAGAGGGCCGCTATCGCTGAGTACGATGGCGGTCTTTCTCGTTCAGAGGCTGAGGATCTCGCAGCGCGGGACCAAGGCTTTAGGAACGCTGACCACTACTGGCAGTGGCTCGCTGACTACGTCCTGACCAAGCAGGTCGGCGGGTCAATCACCACCATCTGAACCTCTCCCCGTCCGGGCATCCTCCGGGGTGTTCGGGCGGGGCTCCCATCCTATTTTTTTGCCGCCCCCATCGAAGCGCGGCCAGTTCACCACGGAGAGAGGCCCACAGAGGCACGCTGAGCGGCAACCCATGAGAGAGGTGGAGGAGCCAGTCGGCACGAAAGGCCCCCATAACTGCCCCACTTCGGGGCCTGTGAGCGTAAGCCGAAGAACCTGATCGGAAGGCAGGGGTTCCTACCACCCCAGCCAGTACTTCCTGAGACATCGTTACAAGGCGCACCTCCGCTCCCCGAGCGTGGGAATGCCACTCTTTCTGCCCCCGTTCCTACGGGCTCTTCTGGCGTGCTTTCTTGCGCTTGCTGGGTGACGAGTGAGGCCGGGCTGATGAGCGCCTGTCGAGGCGAAATCAGGGAGACTTGAACCAGATGAGCGGTGAACAAGGAAGGGCTGTGGGAGAGCTAATAGGTATTAGTAATGGATAAAGATATCTGGATTGATAGAATATCCTCCTAATTAAGTAACTAAAATTAGATACTTAAACCTTTTAAATCTTCAGCTTTTTGCTCCTGCATGGAGGATTACTGATTGATCACCCGCATCCGGAGCCGTTGGTTAGCATGTCTCAATCTTGCAGCCAGCCAGAACATGACGGCGGCGAAGGCAATCGCTCCGAATGCAATGGCCCAGCCAAGTGCCACGAGGCCCGACCCGGGCCAGAAGATCAACATCAATCCGATGATCAGTGCAACGATCCCGGCATTGCGTACGCTAGACCGTTCTGGGTCCCACTGAGGCATCTTATGCCAGGTCATCAGAGATCCAACAGCGGTGATGAGCGCCCAGGCGCCGAGGAGAAAGAAAGCGAGGCGCGCCATTCCTTCGGGCCAGATCAGCAGAACAAGACCGATTACGATCGCACCGATCCCGAGGCGCCCTGCTGCGCCGCGCTGGCCAAATCCGAACAGTGTCAGCCCACCATCGAGGATCAGAAGAAGTCCGACGAGTTGAAGCAATAGGGAGATACTGCCAGTCGGCCAGAACAGGGCGGCGATCCCGACAGCGCCAGCTAAGAGCCCTCGCAGTACGAAGGTCCACCAGAGGCCGGCCAATGTGTCGCTAAGCGCCTCACGGGCTTGGACACTGTCGTCATCCACGATTTCACCGAGACGGTTTTCGGGTTGTACCATTGGGATTCCCTCCAAGTTGTGCGCAGATCTGCCAGGTGCGACCTCCTTGTAAGTTCGCAGTCTTGCGTGCCTCCCGGCAACCCAGGAGTGAGGTGGACCGAGCAGGCCGCCACGAAAGGCTTCATGCGAGGGCCGCGAATAGGTATTGGTAATGGATGAAGATGACTGGATTTATAGAGGTATATTTCTGCTTAAATGTTTGAAATTAAATATTTAAACCTCCTAAAACTTCATCTTCTCGCTCCCGCATGAAGGGTAACCGCCCCCATGCAGGAGACCCTATGACCAAGATCAGTGACCCGAACTACTCCCGGCCCCTTCGATGTTCATTGGTGGTCTAATCACCCAGAGGGGACGGGGCTGGTGAATACCCTCTTGGAGGGGTGGTTGTCGGGGACAGAGGTTTGACACGATCGACCTTGATCTATTCGGACCGGCGGCGCCTGCCTTTTAGAATTGGCGGGGCGCGATGAAGTGCGCTTATCTCGAATCCTTGGACTTGCCGATTTTCGTGAAAAGCGTGAAGATCGCATTCGGCACTCGCTCAGAGGTCGACGGCATCGCGTGATCTGAATCAAGGACAGGATCGCAACGCTTTCTTCCGATCGTGCTAGCAGGCTCGCGCCGGAAGCAGGGGCGGGAATTCCAAGAGCCTTCCTCCGGGATTGGGATGCTGAGCATGGTCCCCGAGGACCGTCTGACGAACCGGCAGGGGACGGCGGACGAGCCGGTCGGCTGCCTTCGTCTGGTCGCGGATTGCGGTGGGTCGCGAGATTGGGGGAGGAGATATCATGGCGTTCAGCGTTTTTGAGCAGGACACACGCGTCAATACCGAAAGCGCGGGCGACCAATATGATCCAAGTGTCGCTGCTTTGCCCGGCGGGGGCTTCGTCGTCATTTGGACTTCAGGGGATGATCAGGACGGCAGCGGTCTTGGCATTTTCGGGCAGCAGTACAACGCGCTGGGTGCGGCGGTAGGAGGTGAGTTTCAGGTCAATGTCGGCAGCGACGGGGATCAATTGGCTGCCTCAGTCACCGGTATGAGCGATGGCAGCTACTTTGTGTCATGGTGGTCCCGAGATCCCGCGACTGGCAACCTTTCCGCGCTTGGGAGAATTTTCGAGGCAGATGGCACGCCGCGTACCGGTGAATTCCAGCTAGACCGCGACCTTACAGGTGTGCAGTCTTCGGTGGGCTCAGACCCCGTCCCTCTGGCCCTCGCTCAGTCGGGATCAGAGGGCGTTGCGGTCACTTGGCTATCGCGCGACGATCCCGAGAACACAGGTGTCCTGGCACGGATCTATGGTCATGATGGCGAGCCCGTCGGTGATGCCTTTCAGGTCTCATCGGCGCCTCAATGGTCTTTGCCTGCGGAAGATTGGCCACAACCCGATCCCGATGTCACGGAGCTTCCGGGCATCGGCATTCTCGTTACGTGGAACGCCGGAAACGGAATATTCGGTCGGCGCTATGCGGCCGATGGAACGCCCCTTGGTCCCGAGTTTCAGGAGAGAGACGTCAATTGGTACTCGCAGGTCGCCACCGGTCTCGACGATGGAGGCTTCTATTTTGTAACCGGTTATGACTTCTTTTTGGGGATCGATTTCGTCACGACCACCAGATATGCGCCGGACGAGACGCGTTACGATTATGGTTCCTATTATTGGAGCTACCTGTCTGACGAGCTGACGGTTGGGTTCCCGACAATCGCAACAATGCCGGACGGGGGCTACCTGCTTGCCTACAAGGGCGAAACCGGGTTTGGCATCCCGGACGAAGAGCACCTGGACCAGATCCTGTTTCGCAGGTTTTCAAGTGGCCCGAGCCTTTCTGATGGCTCTGAAGGCTGGTACGACTGGATCGCCAAGACGACCGTCAGTACCGAGGTGTCGGTCAGGCTTGATCGAACTCCTCCAAGCGTCGCAACCTTGAACGACGGTAGCTTTGTTCTCGTCTGGACCTCTGAGGCGGATGCCAATGGTCTGGGGGTGCAGGGCCAGAGGTTTGCACCGAAGCTTTACGGAACCCAGGCAGACGACGAACTCACCGATGAAGACGGCATCAACTGGATGGACGGGCTGAGCGGGAATGATCGACTGACCGGTTTGGCGGGGCCAGACATCCTTCTGGGCGACGATGGGAACGACGTTCTCGACGGCGGCATTGGGGACGACGCGCTCGACGGTGGCGATGGCGACGACACACTGGATGGCGGTCCCGGCGACGACACGCTGGTTGGAGAGCGGGGCTCGGATCGGCTTTTTGGTGGGGACGGCGCCGATGTGCTGATCGGTGAAACCGTGCAGGACGTGACGTTCCTGATTTGGGCGCAGGTTGTTCGGGTCTATCTTGCGACGCTTGCCCGATATCCGGACAGCCTTGGTTTCGAGAACTGGACATCTCGGATTCTGTCGAACGAGATGACGCTTCTCGATGTGATCGAAGGCTTCGTGAATAGCCCCGAATTTCAGGCAACATATGGAGATCTGAACAATGAGGGGTTTGTCACGCTTCTCTATGAGAATGTTCTTGACCGGGAACCCGACGCTCTTGGTCTGGAGAATTGGGTCGCGCGGCTTGAAGAGGGTATGAGTCGGGAAGAAGTCGTTCGCGGCTTCTCGGAAAGCACGGAGTTTCGAGAGAAAACCAACGTCATTTCGAGCGCGTATATCGAAGCTGGATCCGCGCCTTTCGCGGACGACGTGTACCGCCTGTACCATGCCACTCTGGACCGCGACCCCGACCTCAACGGGTTAATGAACTGGTCGGCGAAGTTTTTCCAAACCGATGGCGACTATCTTTATATCGCCTCGGGCTTCGTCAACAGCCCCGAGTTCCAAGCGGCCTCCGGTGGCCTGGACAATGAAGCGTTCGTCACATTGCTCTATGAAAACGTTCTTGATCGCGAGCCTGATCCAACCGGTCTTGAGAACTGGACGCAGCGCCTCGACAACGGCATGAGCAGGGAAGCGGTCGTTCAGGGCTTCGCTCAAAGCGCCGAATGCATTGCAAATACGGCGATCCCCTTCCGCGAGTTCATGGCCGCACGGGCGGGAGATGTCTTCCGAGGCGCTACTGGAGATGATCTGATCTTTGGAACCATGCTTGCCGATGAGTTCCAGTTCGACGTCATCGACATTGGCTCCGACCGTATGTTGGAGCTCGATGCTTGGGACACACTTCGTTTCAGCGGCTTTGGATACATCGATCGCCAGAGCGTGCTGGGACATATGATCGAAACGCAGAATGATGTGATCTTCGCCGATCAGGGAGTGTCGATCACGTTCATGAACACTCGGATGTCCACCATCGAGGAGAACACGATACTCGTCTAGCTGCGGCGCGAGCTCCAAGAGGACTTGCAGGCGTTTCAGCGGGAGCCGCGGTGATCTGCGCTTTGAAAGAATCCCTACTTTAGGGACTTGCGAAGTCTGGAATCGCGTGCGCGTAACGCTTTCAAGTCCCGCATCACCTGCGGCTCGACGCGAAGGTCGGCCCAGGTCGCAGAATGGAGCGTGTCATTGTTCGCGCTGACGACCAGAGCGTCGTCTGGACCAAGAAGTGTGCGTGCGTGAACGTAGTTGTTGAATCCACCATGCTGAGGCGACTTGTCATAGACAGACATGCGGAACATCGCCCTGTGGTTTTCCACGATACCGAAGCCGAAAACACAAACCACTTGGGCGAGGTCGCGGGCTTCGTCCGCAGTGAGTTCCCCGGCCGTGGCGGGCACAGCGCTGAGGAGCAGTAATGGAAGCGCGACTGGTGCGAATTTTCTGGGTAACATCCTGTAATATATAAGATAAAAGGGGGCGCCGAAGGCGTCGTGATCGCCTTGATGGAATGTGCCAAGTGAAATGCCGCTCTTGGGGCGATTCAATGTACGATTTCGCGCAGCCTTACGATGTTCGTCTGGCCATCTGAGGGAGGGCGATTAGCGACTTCAGTTCGGACATTACGCGTGCAATACTCCCTGAAGTTGCACTGCGTATTCCCGATAGCATCTTGAGGTCAGTTCATGAAACTCACGCGTTTCCATGCCC
>NZ_JBYNAH010000416.1:0-1692 GCF_059781815.1 Salipiger sp.
TGACCTTCCCCCCGATATCCGGGCCATTGCGAACTGGAGTTTTCCACCTTTGAATGAACGAAGGAGGAAGACCCATGAAGCGGAAGCGTTTCACTGAAGAACAGATCATCGGCGTGCTGAAGGAGAGCGAGGCCGGAGCCAAGACGGACGACATCTGTCGGCGTCACGGCATCAGCTCGGCCACGTTCTACTCCTGGCGGAAGAAGTACGGTGGCATGGATGCGTCGGAGGCCAAGCGGTTGCGCGAGTTGGAGGTCGAGAACGCCAAGCTCAAGCGGATCGTCGCGGATCAGATGCTGGACATGTCGTCGATGAAGGAATTGCTGGCAAAGTGAGCCTGTGAACGCCACTGGTTTGAGAGAACAGGCGAACGGTGACCCCCATGGCCAAGCGCAAAGCTGTGGGTTTCTTGATGAGCGAGATGGGCCTGAGCGAACGCAGGGCCTGCCGGATCGTCGGGCTGGCGCGGTCGGTGCAGCAGTACCGGCCTCTGCCCAAAGATGACGCCGCTGCGATCAAGCGCATGAAAGAACTGGCGTCGGAGAACCGGCGCTACGGCTATCTGCGCCTGCACGCCATGCTCCGGCGGGAAGGGCTGGTCGTGAACCACAAGCGGACCTATCGGCTCTACACCGAGCAGGGCTTACAGGTCCGCACAAAGAAACGTCGCAAGCTGCCCAGGCGCGATCGCGTCGCTCCTCAAGTGCCCGAGAGGGCCATGCAGCGATGGTCGATGGACTTCGTTGGCGACCAACTGGCGGATTGCCGACGCTTCCGCGTGCTGAACATCGTAGACGATCACAGCCGGTTCTGCCCCGGCCAGATTGTCGACGTGTCGATCCCAGGTGCCAGGGTGGCACGGTTCCTCGACGACCTGGCTCTGCGGTTTGGGCTGCCAGAGGAGATCATCCTCGACAACGGCCCTGAAGGCACCAGCAAGGCGATGTTCGACTGGTCCGAGCGGTCCGGCGTGCGACTGCGGTTCATCGAGCCCCCTCTCGGCGAATGCATGCATTCGCCTGCCGGCAACGGGGCAAACCGGTCTAGAACGCCTTCGTCGAGAGCTTCAACGGCAAATTCCGCGACGAATGCCTGAACCTGCACTGGTTCCGCTCCTTGCGCCATGCCCGCGAGGAGATCGGCCGCTGGCGCCACCACTACAACACCGTGCGCCCGCACTCAGCGCTCGGATATCTATCCCCAACGGAGTTCTTGACAAAAACCACCGCGCCAGCGCTTGAGACTCTTGCGGTTTCCACGCTGTCGCTCAACACTCAAAACCAACCGGAAGATTCCAGATCAAACCGGCCCTAGTCGAGGGGGAAGGTCAAAGTGATGACGATGGCTGAGACAACACTTCAGGAGCACCGGAGTGCGATCAGTATTCTGATGACGTGGCCAGGACTATTCGATGGGGAACAATCAGAGGCCCACAACAAAGTTCACGCGTTGATTGGTTGGCACCAAATTCAGATCGCGAAGCTTGCTCAGCAGGATCTGCCGCCCAATATGATAGCGGCGGTGAAGAACGATCTGAAAAGGGCAGGGCGGGCCTTAGATCGCAATACGTTTAATGGCTTCAAGCCGCATGGATAGCCCTCCACCCTCACCGTAGGCAGGGCGCTCTGTCTTGTGGCCCATTATGTCGGCGCGGACACGCTCATCAACTCCAGCCGCCAATAGGGCATCTTC
>NZ_JBYNAH010000277.1:0-6090 GCF_059781815.1 Salipiger sp.
TGCTGATCGGCCCCACCGGCTGCGGCAAGACGCTGCTGGCGCAGACGCTGGCGCGCATCCTCGACGTGCCGTTCACCATGGCTGACGCCACCACGCTGACCGAAGCCGGCTACGTGGGCGAGGATGTCGAGAACATCATCCTCAAGCTGCTGCAGTCGAGCGAGTACAATGTCGAGCGCGCGCAGCGCGGCATCGTCTATATCGACGAGGTCGACAAGATCACCCGCAAGTCGGAGAACCCCTCAATCACCCGCGACGTGTCGGGCGAGGGTGTGCAGCAGGCACTTCTGAAGCTGATGGAAGGCACCGTTGCCTCCGTTCCGCCGCAGGGCGGGCGCAAGCATCCGCAGCAGGAATTCCTGCAGGTGGACACCACCAACATCCTGTTCATCTGCGGCGGCGCCTTTGCCGGTCTCGACCGGATCATCGCGCAGCGCGGCAAGGGCTCGGCCATGGGCTTCGGCGCCGATGTGCGCGACCCGGACGAGCGCGGCACCGGTGAGATCTTCCGCGATCTCGAGCCCGAGGATCTGCTGAAGTTCGGCCTGATCCCGGAATTCGTCGGCCGTCTGCCGGTGATCGCAACGCTCGAGGATCTCGACGAGGACGCTCTGGTCACCATCCTGACCCAGCCGAAGAACGCGCTGGTCAAGCAGTACCAGCGCCTGTTCGAGATGGAGGACACCCAGCTGACCTTCACCGACGACGCGCTCTCGGCGATTGCCAAGAAGGCGATTGAACGCAAGACCGGCGCGCGCGGCCTGCGCTCGATCCTCGAAGGCATTCTGCTCGACACCATGTTCGAGCTGCCGGGCATGGACGAGGTCACCGAGGTGGTGGTCAACGACGAGGCGGTCAATTCCGACGCCAAGCCGCTGATGATCTACGCGGACCAGAAAAAAGAAGGCACCTCGGCGAGCTGAGGTCGATAACGTTAGGCACGTCTGGGCGGGGTTTTTCCCCGCCCTTTTCTTTGGAGTGAGAGATGACGATCAAGCGGATCCATACGGGCAGCCCGTTCGAGGAGAAGATCGGCTATTGCCGCGCCGTGGTGGCGGGCGGCTTCGTGCATGTCGCCGGCACGGTGGGGCAGGGCGACACGGTGACCGAGCAGTGCCGCTCGGCGCTCGAGGTGATCGGCAAGGCGCTGGCCGAGGCCGGCGCGAGCTTTGCCGATGCGGTCCGGGTGACCTATTACCTGCCCGACGCGGCGGAGTTCGAGCCCTGCTGGCCGATCCTGTCGGAGACCTTCGGGGACAACCCGCCGGTTGCCACGATGATCGAGTGCAACCTGATCGACCCGAAATACCGCATCGAGATCGAGCTCACCACGCTCGCCCCGTGATCGCGCTGCGATCGGGTCGGGGTCCGGCGCCTGTGCGCTGGACCTCGCCCCCAAGGATCGCATATACGGAACAGGAAGATACCGAGGAGTCGTCCATGGGCATTCTGAATTCGCTCCTGAAGACCGTGACCTGGTGGAACGGTGCCACGCTGAACACCCTTCTGTGGAGCAACCGCCACGGCACCCGCGTCGGCGAGGATGAACAGGGCAACACCTTCTACCAGACCAAGGATGGCAAGCGTCGCTGGGTGATCTACAACGGCGAGGTCGAGGCCAGCCGGGTGGGCCCCGACTGGCACGGCTGGCTGCATCACACCTATGACGAGCCGCCGACCGAGCGTCCGCTGCCCCACAAGAGCTGGGAAAAGCCGCATATCGAAAACCTGACCGGCACCGCGCTGGCCTATGCGCCGCAGGGATCGATCCGCCAGCCCGAGCCGGCCAGCCGCCGCGACTACGAGGCCTGGAGCCCGGAATAAGCGCATGACCACCTCCACCACAGAGGTGCTGGTCGGCGGGGCTGTCCTCGCCGCCGCAATCGCCTTTGGCGCCTATGCCGTCAACACCACCGGCTTCGAGCTGCATGAGACGGGCTACCCGCTCAGCGCCAGCTTCCGCTCGCTGGAAGGAGTGACCGTGGGCAGCGACGTGCGCCTCGCGGGCGTCAAGGTGGGGACCGTGACCGAGATCGCGCTCAACCCCGAGACCTTCCGTGCCGACATGGGGATGACCCTTCAGGACGACATCCTCATCCCCGATGACAGCGCCATCCTGATCTCGTCAGAGGGGCTTCTGGGCGGCAATTTCGTCGAGATCAGCCCGGGCGGCTCGCCGTTCTACTTCGAGGCCGGCGACGAGATCCTCGACACGCAGGGCTCGGTCAGCCTGATCTCGCTTCTGCTCAAATATGTCGCCGGGGGAGGCGAGGAATGATCCGCAAATTGTGTTTCGGTCTCGCCCTGCTCGCGGCGCCTCTGCAGGCGCAGGAGGCCACCAATACCGGCACCGGCGCCATGCTGCGCGGGCTCGACAAGATCACCGGACGCGCCTACGACATCGAGCTGCGCGCGGGAGAGACGGCCCAGTTCGACCGTATCCAGATTTCGCTCAAGGAATGCCGCTATCCCGAGGGCGACCCGGCGGGCGATGCCTTCGCCTTCCTTACCGTACGCGAGGCCGGCAACGCCGAGCCGGTGTTCCGCGGCTGGATGATCGCCTCGTCGCCGGCGCTCAATGCGATGGATCACCAGCGCTACGACGTCTGGGTGTTGCGCTGCACCACCTCCTGACCGCTCGCGGCAAGCGGCGTGCCGGCCAGATCGGGATGCACGGATAGCGCCTCGCGCAGCTGCGCTCGGTAGTTGGAGCGGGTGATCTCGAGGCCGCCCAGCGTGGCGAGGTGCTCGGTCAGAAACTGCGTGTCGAAGAGGGTGAAGCCCGCCCGCCGGAGCAGGTCGATCAGCCAGCACAGCGCGATCTTGGAGCCGTCGCGGCGGCGCGAGAACATCGACTCGCCGCAGAACGCCCCGCCGATCTCGAGCCCGTAGACCCCGCCGGCCAGTTCGCCCTCCATCCAGACCTCGAGCGAATGCGCCAGCCCGCGCTGGTGCAAGGCGACGAAGAGTTCGCGGATTTCGTGATTGATCCAGGTCTCGCGGCGGTCGGCGCAGGCGTCGATGACGCCCTCGAAATCGCGGTCCACGGTGACGGTGTAATCGTCGCGACGAAGGCGTCGGGCGAGGCTGCGCGAGATGTGCAGCCCATTCATCGGCAGGATGCCGCGCCGCCGCGGATCGACCCAGAACAGCTCCGGGTCGTCGCGGTGCTCCGCCATCGGAAAGATGCCCGAGCGATAGGCCTGAACCAGAAGCTCCGGGGTGATCTCGCTCATCCCCGGGGCCTCATCGCCCGCCGCGGCCGGTATTCGCCGCAACCGGGTGTCATGCCGCCGAGAACGGATCCTTGGCGAGCCACTTCTCCAGCCAGTGGATGTTGTAGTCGCCGGTCAGCACGTCGTCTTCCTGCAGCAGCGCGTGGAAGAGCGGGATGGTGGTGTCGACCCCGTCGACGATGAGCTCGCCAAGCGCCCGGTTGAGCCGCGACAGTGCCTCGTTGCGGTCGCGCCCGTGCACGATCAGCTTGCCGATCAGGCTGTCGTAATAGGGCGGGATCGAATAGCCCTGATAGAGCGCGGAATCCATCCGCACGCCAAGGCCGCCCGGGGCGTGGTACTGGGTGATCTTGCCGGGGCAGGGCGAGAAGTTCGGCACCTTCTCGGCGTTGATCCGGACCTCGATGGCGTGGCCGTTGATGGTCAGGTCGTCCTGCGCGAAGGACAGCGTGTAGCCCTCGGCCACGCGGATCTGCTCGCGCACGAGATCGACGCCGAAAATCGCCTCGGTCACCGGGTGTTCCACCTGCAAGCGGGTGTTCATCTCGATGAAGTAGAACTCGCCATCCTCGTAGAGGAACTCGATGGTGCCGGCGCCCGAGTATTTCAGATCGCCGATCGCCTTGGCACAGACGGCGCCGATGCGGGCGCGCTCTTCCTCGGTGATGCAGGGGCCGGGGGCCTCTTCAAAGACCTTCTGGTGACGGCGCTGCAGCGAGCAGTCGCGCTCGCCAAGATGCACCGCGTTGCCCTTGCCGTCGCCGAAGACCTGGATCTCGATGTGGCGCGGGCGCTGGAGGTACTTCTCGATATAGACCTCGTCATTGCCGAAGGCGGCCTTGCCCTCGGCGCGCGCGGTCTGGAAGGCGCGCTCCATCTCGGCTTCGGAATTCGCGACCTTCATGCCGCGCCCGCCGCCGCCGGCGGTGGCCTTGATGATCACCGGATAGCCGAACTCGCGGCCGATCTTCTTGGCCGCCTCGACATCGGGAACGCCGCCGTCGGAGCCCGGAACGCAGGGTACGCCGAGGTCCTTCATGGTGTCCTTGGCGGTGATCTTGTCGCCCATCACGCGGATGTGCTGCGCCGAGGGGCCGATGAAGGTCAGGCCGTGGTCTTCGACCATCTGCACGAAGCGGGCGTTTTCCGACATGAAGCCGTAGCCCGGGTGGATGGCCTGGGCGCCGGTGATCTCGCAGGCCGAGATGATGGCGGCCGGGTTGAGATAGCTGTCGGTGGAGGGTGCGGGGCCGATGCAGATGCTCTCGTCGGCCATGCGCACATGCATCGCGTCGGCGTCGGCGGTCGAGTGCACGGCGACGCTGGCAATGCCCATTTCGCGGCAGGCGCGGATGACGCGCAGCGCGATTTCGCCACGGTTGGCGATCAGGATCTTGTCGAACATGGGCCCCTCCTTATTCGAGGATGACCAGCGGCGCGCCGAATTCCACGGGGGCGCCATCCTCGACGAGGATGCGCTTGACGGTGCCCGCACGCGGGGCCGGGATGTGGTTCATGGTCTTCATCGCCTCGACGATGACGAGCGTGTCGCCTTCGCTGACCTGCTGGCCGACCGAGATGAACGAGGGCGCGCCGGGTTCGGGCTGCATGTAGACCGTGCCGACCATCGGCGAGGTCACCGCGCCGGGATGGGCGGCCGGATCTTCCGGTGCGGCCTCGGCGGCGGGGGCGGCAGCAGGGGCGGCGGCTGCGGCCGGTGCCGGGGCGGCTGCGGGGGCGCTGACGGCAATCGGGGCCGCCTGCGGCAGGGCGCGGCTCACCCGCACGTTCAGGCTGTCATCATCGCCATATTCGCGCTTGACCTGCAGTTCGGTCAGATCGTTCTCGCGGAGCAGTTCCGCCAACGCCTTGATGAAGGCCACGTCGGCTTCGTGGGTATCTTTGCTCATGCAATCCTCGCCGGTGATTTGCCGGGCCGGTTTTTTCGTGGCCCATTGATCTGGCGCTTATAGGCCAAGCTTTTGGCCATGAAAAGCGACCCCGTCGGGGAAAAACCGCGGGTTTGCGCATTTTGAAGGCCGCCAGACGCGCGGTTCGCCCGGCGCGGGCAAGGCGGCGTCTGCGCCACGGGATCGGCCCGCCATGGGGGCCGACTCGGCAACTCTGCCCTCAGGCGGCGGAGGGGAAGACCCCTTCCTGTGCGGCGCCTTGAGCTGCCCCGTAGCCCGGTAGCGCCGGTTCATCGGCGGCCTGGGAGTCCTGACGCTCAGGCGTTTCCGGTGCGAGGCGCACCATTTGCTGCGCCTGTTCCTCGAGCAGGGCGGCGATCTTGATCTGCATGATCGAGGGCGGCGCCACGTGGTTCGAGGGGTCGGGAAGGCCGGTCAGGCCGCGCCAGAAGTTGCTTGGCGGCTGGCCGCCCGGATCGGGATCGGTGCCGGTCTGCGTCTGCGGCGTGATCGGCTGGACCTTTGTCTCGACGGCGGTGCCGGCGGGTTGAGCCGGCAGGCCCAGAGGATGACCGGTGGCCAGAGGTGCCACCGCAGGGGAAACACCTGTCATCTGCATGGATGTGCTCCATCAGTCTAAAGGCCCCCACCTCGCGAGACTACCACAGATGCGCCGCTTCGGGAGGTGTTTCCTTCGAATTCTTCCTAGTTTTCAACTCCATGGTTAGCCAATCCTGAAGACCGCTGCGCAAGACAGCAAAGAGGCGGCCGCGAAACCGGCCGCCTCGTGGGTCTTACTCGCCGCGCTTACTTGTTGGCGCGGTTTTCGATGAGGTCGTCGACCACCGAAGGATCGGCGAGGGTCGAGGTGTCGCCAAGCGCGCCGTAATCGTTCTCGGCGATCTTGCGCAGGATGCGGCGCATGATCTTGCCCGAGCGCGTCT
>NZ_JBYNAH010000278.1:0-6074 GCF_059781815.1 Salipiger sp.
GTGCTACGGCCGCGACCTTGCACGCGGCACGATGGTGAACACCGGCGAAGCTGTCGGCATCATCGCGGCACAGTCGATCGGTGAACCGGGCACGCAGCTGACGATGCGGACCTTCCACATCGGCGGCGTTGCGCAGGGTGGCCAGCAGTCCTTCCTCGAGGCGAGCCAGGAAGGCGTGATCGTCTTCGAGAACGCCTCGACGCTCGAGAACACCTCCGGCGAGACGCTGGTGATGGGCCGCAACATGAAGCTCATCATCCAGGGCGAGGACGGGGTCGAGCGCGCCAGCCACAAGCTGGGCTACGGCACCAAGCTCTTCGTCAAGGAAGGCGAGACCGTGTCGCGCGGTACCAAGCTGTTCGAGTGGGACCCGTACACCCTGCCGATCATCGCCGAAGCCGACGGTGTGGCCCGTCACGTCGACCTCGTGAACGGCCTTGCCGTGCGCGACGAGACCGACGACGCCACCGGCATGACCCAGAAGATCGTGATCGACTGGCGTGCCGCTCCGAAGGGCAACGAGCTCAAGCCCGAGATCATCCTGATGGATGGCGACGGCGAGCCCGTCCGCAACGCGGCCGGCAACCCGATCACCTACCCGATGTCGGTGGACGCGATCCTGTCCTGCGAAGACGGGCAGGAGGTCAAGGCCGGTGACGTCGTGGCGCGTATCCCGCGCGAAGGTGCGAAGACGAAGGACATCACCGGTGGTCTGCCGCGTGTGGCCGAACTCTTCGAGGCACGCCGTCCGAAGGACCACGCGATCATCGCCGAGATCGACGGCTACGTGCGCTTTGGCAAGGACTACAAGAACAAGCGCCGTATCGCGATCGAGCCCGTCGACGACACGCTCGAGACCAAGGAATACATGATCCCCAAAGGGAAGCACATTCCTGTGGTCGAGGGCGACTATGTCCAGAAGGGCGACTACATCATGGACGGCAACCCGGCGCCGCACGACATCCTCGCCATCATGGGGATCGAGGCGCTGGCCAACTACATGATCGACGAGGTGCAGGACGTGTATCGACTGCAGGGCGTGAAGATCAACGACAAGCACGTCGAGGTCATCGTCCGGCAGATGCTGCAGAAGTGGGAGATCACCGACAGCGGCGACACCACCCTTCTCAAGGGCGAGCACGTGGACAAGGCCGAGTTCGACGCGGCCAACGCCAAGATCGAGAAGAAGGGCGGCCGTCCGGCACAGGGCGAACCGATCCTTCTCGGCATCACCAAGGCGTCGCTCCAGACCCGCTCCTTCATCTCGGCGGCCTCCTTCCAGGAGACCACCCGGGTCCTCACCGAAGCCTCGGTGCAGGGCAAGAAGGACAAGCTCGTGGGCCTCAAGGAGAACGTCATCGTGGGCCGCCTGATCCCGGCGGGCACCGGTGGCGCGACCCAGCGGGTGCGCAAGATCGCGACCGACCGCGACGGCAAGGTGATCGAGGTCAAGAAGGCCGAGGCGGAAGCCGCGGCAGCTCTGGCCGCGCCGGAAGCCGACTTCTCGGGCAACGACGTGATCGGTGGCGACGAGTTCGACAACCTGGTCGTGGATACGCCGGAGAGCCGCGAGTAAGACTCGCCTCTTCCTGAACAGGGAAAGCCCCCGCCATGCGCGGGGGCTTTTTCGTATTCGCAGGGCGCAGTCAGGGCCTTGCGAAAATCATACGTGGTCGAACGGATTGCCCTTGGCGGATCGCCGCGACGGGTCTACCGATCAACGCATGGCACAGCTTTCCGACAACACCCGTGGCGCACTTTTGATGATGGCCTCGATGGCGGCTTTCACGCTGGGCGATACCTGCGTGAAGGCGATCGGCGAGGCGATCTCGCTGTCGCAGCTGCTGGTGATCCGCGGCTTCTTCGCGAGCATCTTCATCGCGCTGTTGGCGTGGCGCCTGAACGCGCTGCGCTTCGACCTGCCGCGCCGCGACTGGGCGCTGGTGCTGACCCGCGCCGTGGCCGAGGTCGGCTCGACCTATTTCTTCCTCACCGCGCTGCGCCACATGCCGCTGGCCAACGTCACCGCGCTTCTGCAGATGCTGCCGCTGACGCTGACCCTGGGCTCGGCGGTGTTCTTCGGCGAGAAGGTAGGCTGGCGGCGCTGGCTCGCCATCGCGGCGGGCTTTGCGGGCATGTTGCTGATCGTGCGGCCGGGGACCGAGGGCTTCAACCTCTACTCGATCTTCGCGCTGGTGGCGGTCGCCTTCGTGACGCTGAGGGATCTCGTCACCCGGCGGATGTCGGCGGCGGTGCCGTCGCTGACCGTCACGCTGGTCTCGTCGGTGGCGGTGTTCCTCTTCGCGCTGACCATGTCGCTGGGGCAGGACTGGGCGCCGATCACGCCGCGGCTCGGCCTGCTGCTGACCGGGGCGACGCTCTTCATCATCGCCGGTTACAGCCTGTCGGTGATCGTCATGCGGGTGGGCGAGATGAGCTTCGTCGCGCCGTTCCGCTACACCGGGCTGCTGATCGCGCTGGTGGTCGGGCTGCTGGTGTTTGGCGACTGGCCGGTGCCACTCACGCTGATCGGCGCGGCGATCATCGTGGCCACCGGCAGCTTCAACCTCTGGCGCGAGGGCCAGCTGCGCCGCCGCGCCATGGCTCAGGCAAAGATCCGGCGCACCTGATCGGCGTCGATGGCAAAGCGCTCGCGGAAGAGCGCTTCGCCTGCCGCGTCGAGCCGGGGCAGGGCGACCGGCTTCACGTGCTTCTTCTGCCGCGAGTCGTTGTGATCGTTGTGGCCGCGCACATACATCGGCCGTTCGGTGAAGGTCACCGTGGGCATGAAACGCATGATCTTGTTGTGCCCGAAATTCATCGTGCTCTGCTTGACGCCCGGCGCCACCGCCATCGCCTCGGCCACGCCCCAGTAGGGGGTCACCGTTTCCTCGGCGCAGATCCCCTGCTTGTCGGGCCGGGCGACATAGCCGCGGTTCCAGTCGAACCCCACCAGCCGGTGCTTGGCCCGCAGCGACGAGACATCGAGCGCCGCCTCGCGCAGGGTGGCGACGAAATCCACCGCCACCGCGTCGTCGTCATCGTGGCGGAACTGCAGGCAGGGCAGGGCCATGTCGCGGGCGGCGTTGATCACTTCCTGACAGACCGCCCGATGCGGCCCCGGCGGGCGCGCCACGATGCGCGCCTGCGGGAAATCCGCGAGCAGCGCCTCGAGCCGCGCGCGCGCCTCGGAGGGCAGGGAGGTGCCCACCAGCACGAGGAAGGTGAAGTCGGGATCGCTCTGCGCCTTCAGCCCCGGTAGGCAGATCGCCTCGAAGTGGCGGAAGCGCTCCTCGAGCCGGGCCGGGGCGAAGAGATAGGCCTCGCGGGTGGCGGTATCGTCGTGCTCGACCTGGAAGCCGCCCTCGGCCGGATAGGAAAACCGGCACAGCCCGATCACTTGCATCGCCCTCGCTCCTCTGAAACAAGCCCCGGACCTGCATGGCATCGCCGCTTTGTCCTGACAAGGTGCGGCTCATGTTGACAAGGTCCGCGACTCCCCCTATACGCGCCTCAATTCGCCGGAGGCCCCAGTGCGTCCGGTGCGTTCTACAGTACTGAAGCGGTCACGATCCGGGCCTCGGCCCCGATCCTCTGGACACCCACCGCGTCGTTCCCTTACGGGAGCGGATGCGGTGCTTTGCGTCGTCTCTGACTGTCAGGTCAGGGGTGATGCGTCGCCGGTGACCTGCGGACGCGCAGGGCGCCTTGAATGATGAACCGCACGGGACGCCCCGTGCAGCACATATGTGAGAAACACGGGGAAGATACCCAAATGCCCACGATCCAGCAGCTGATCCGCAAGCCGCGGCAGCCCAAAGTCAAACGTTCCAAGTCGATGCACCTGCAGGAATGCCCGCAAAAGCGTGGCGTCTGCACCCGCGTCTACACCACCACCCCCAAGAAGCCGAACTCCGCTATGCGGAAAGTGGCCAAGGTGCGCCTGACCAACGGCTTCGAGGTGATCAGCTATATCCCGGGCGAGAGCCACAACCTGCAAGAGCACTCGGTTGTGCTCATCCGTGGCGGCCGTGTGAAAGACCTTCCCGGTGTGCGTTACCACATCCTGCGCGGTGTGCTGGATACCCAGGGTGTCAAGGACCGGAAGCAGCGTCGCTCGAAGTACGGCGCGAAGCGTCCCAAGTAAGAGGATACGGAAATGTCTCGTCGTCACGCTGCAGAGAAGCGCGAAGTCCTGCCCGACGCCAAGTATGGCGATGTCGTGCTGACCAAGTTCATGAACAACCTGATGATCGACGGTAAGAAGTCGGTCGCAGAGAAAATCGTCTACAACGCGCTCGACCGCGTCGAAGGCAAGGTGAAGCGCGCGCCGGTGGAAGTGTTCCACGAGGCGCTCGACAACATCAAGCCGTCGGTCGAGGTTCGTTCGCGCCGCGTCGGTGGTGCCACCTACCAGGTGCCCGTCGAAGTGCGCCCCGAGCGCCGCGAAGCGCTCGCCATCCGCTGGCTGATCAACGCCTCGCGTTCGCGCAACGAGAACACCATGGAAGAGCGCCTCGCCGGTGAGCTTCTGGACGCTGTGCAATCTCGCGGTTCGGCCGTGAAGAAGCGCGAAGACACTCACAAGATGGCCGACGCGAACAAGGCGTTCAGCCACTACCGCTGGTAAATCCAGGAAAGGCAGTCCATCATGGCACGCGATTATCCGCTGGAGCGTTACCGTAACTTCGGGATCATGGCCCACATCGATGCGGGCAAGACCACGACGACGGAACGCATTCTCTACTACACCGGCCGTTCCTACAAGATCGGTGAGGTCCACGACGGCGCAGCCACGATGGACTGGATGGAGCAGGAGCAGGAACGCGGGATCACCATCACTTCCGCCGCCACCACCACCTTCTGGCAGTGGCAGGAAGATCCGACCGCCGAGGGCACGTCGGATACCAAGTTCCGCTACAACATCATCGACACCCCCGGTCACGTCGACTTCACCATCGAGGTGGAGCGTTCGCTGGCGGTTCTCGACGGTGCCATCTGCCTTCTGGACGGTAACGCCGGCGTCGAGCCGCAGACCGAGACCGTCTGGCGCCAGGCCGACCGCTACAAGGTTCCGCGCATCGTGTTCGTCAACAAGATGGACAAGATCGGTGCCGACTTCTTCAACTGCGTGAAGATGATCAAGGACCGCACCGGCGCGACCCCCGTTCCGGTCAACTTCCCGATCGGCGCCGAGGACAAGCTGGAAGGCATCGTCGACCTCGTCACCATGGAAGAGTGGGTTTGGCAGGGTGAAGACCTGGGCGCCTCCTGGGTGCGCCAGCCGATCCGCGACGAGCTCAAGGACCTGGCCGACGAGTGGCGCTCGCACATGATCGAGAACGCCGTCGAGCAGGACGACGACGCGATGGAAGCCTATCTCGAGGGCGAAGAGCCGTCGATCGAGAAGCTCCGCGAGCTGATCCGCAAGGGCACCCTGTCGCTGTCCTTCGTGCCGGTTCTCGGTGGCTCGGCGTTCAAGAACAAGGGTGTCCAGCCCCTGCTCAACGCCGTGGTCGACTTCCTGCCCGGTCCGCTCGACGTGCCGCCCTACATGGGCTTCTCGCCGGACGACGAAGAGGAAGTGCGCAACATCGCCCGCCACGCGGACGACAGCGAGCCGTTCTCGGGCCTCGCGTTCAAGATCATGAACGACCCGTTCGTGGGCTCCCTGACCTTCACCCGGATCTACTCCGGCGTGATGAACAAGGGCGACTCGATCCTGAACTCGACCAAGGGCAAGAAAGAGCGCATCGGTCGTATGATGATGATGCACTCGAACAACCGCGAAGAGATCGAAGAGGCCTTCGCAGGCGACATCATCGCGCTGGCCGGTCTGAAAGAGACCACCACCGGTGACACGCTCTGCGCCCAGTCCTCGCCGGTCGTGCTCGAAACCATGACCTTCCCCGATCCGGTCATCGAGATCGCGGTCGAGCCGAAGACCAAGAACGACCAGGAGAAGATGTCCCAGGGTCTGGCCCGTCTGGCTGCCGAAGACCCGTCCTTCCGCGTCGAGACCGACCTCGAGTCCGGTCAGACCATCATGAAGGGCATGGGCGAACTTCACCTCG
>NZ_JBYNAH010000417.1:0-1687 GCF_059781815.1 Salipiger sp.
GTGCAGCTCGACGGTGGCGAAGTCATCGACGCGATGCCGGTCAACGTCAGCAAGGTCGGCGAGCGCACCCGCGTGTCGATCCGCCCGGAGCGTGTCGAGGTCAATCCCGAGCTTGGCGAAGGCGCCCATACGCTCAAGGCAAAGGTGAAGGAATTCATCTACATGGGCGATATCTTCCGCACGCGCCTGAGCGTGGCGGGCAACGAAGAGTTCGTCATCAAGACCCGCAACCGCCCCGACCAGGTGCGGCTCAAGCCTGGTCAGGAAGTGACGATCGGCTGGCTGCCCGAGGATTGCCGCGCGCTCGACGCGAAGTAGTTTTGTGATTTGCCGGAGCCGGTGGATCGGACGATCATCACCGGCACGGCAACCACCACGAGGCCGGTACCGAAACCCGGGGGCCGCCCTCTTAATACGACGGGTTGAAAAGGGAGTAACCAATGAAACTGACCAAGACCCTTATGGCCTCGACGGCGCTGACCGTCGCTGCCGGTGCAGTGGCCGCACAGGACATGGCTGACAGCATGACGCTGGTGTCCTGGGGGGGCGCTTATCAGGCGAGCCAGGACAAGGCTTATGCCCAGCCCTACGTCGAGATGCACCCCGAGGTGAGCGTCGCGTGGGACGAAAGCTCGAACGAGGCCGTCGCCAAGCTGCGCGCCATGAACGAAGCGGGCAACATCACCTGGGATCTCGTCGACGTCGTGGCGGCAGACGCCATGCGTCTTTGCGACGAAGGTCTGGCGATGGAATACGATCCCGACGAACTGCTCGCCGAAGCGCCCGACGGCACCTCGGCCGAGGATGATTTCGGCGACATGATCGTCTCCGACTGCTTCATCCCGCAGATCGTCTATTCGACCACCGTGGGCTACCGCACCGACCTCGTCGGCGACACCGCGCCCACCGACATCTGCGCGATCTTCGATCTCGAAGCCTACCCGGGCAAGCGCTCGCTCGAGAAGCGCCCGATCAACAACATGGAGTGGGCTCTGTACTGCGACGGCGTCGCCAAGGACGAGATCTACGACGTGCTCGAGACCCCCGAGGGCCAGGATCAGGCGCTCGCCAAGCTCGACACCATCAAGGACAGCGTCGTCTGGTGGTCGGCCGGTGCCGACACCCCGCAGCTGCTCGCCGATGGCGAAGTCGTGATGGGCTCGACCTACAATGGCCGTCTGTTCTCGGTGATCGAGGAGCAGGACCAGCCCGTGGGCATGCTCTGGGACATGCAGGTGTTCGACCTTGACGGCTGGATCATCCCGACCGGTCTGCCGGAAGAGCGCCTGGCTCGCGTGAAGGACTTCGTGAAGTTCGCCACCGACACCCAGCGTCTGGCCGACCAGGCCAAGTACATCTCCTACGGTCCCGCCCGTCAGTCCTCTGCGCCGCTCGTCGGTCAGCACGAGGAACTGGGCATCGACATGGCGCCGCACATGCCGACCGACCCGGAGAACGCTGCCAACACGCTGCTCTACAACTACGAGTTCTGGGCCGACTACCGCGACGACATCGACGCGAAGTTCCAGGCCTGGCTGGCGCAATAAGCGCCTGAGCTGAGCGACAGGGAAGGGGGCCGCGCGGCCCCCTTCCACCCTAGAAAAATCAAATGCGCATCAAAGACGCAGATCCAACGGGGGCCCATTACGCATGAGCGACGCCACTGGGCCAGACACACGCGACGGGC
>NZ_JBYNAH010000418.1:0-1671 GCF_059781815.1 Salipiger sp.
ATATCGGCGATGAGGTCTGCCATGGTCTCGTAGGGTTGCTCGTTGTTCACGAACCCGGCGCAGTAGTCCTCCCACTGACCGTTCACATGGTGGAAGTCTTCCCAGTTCAGACCACCCTGCCCGCGCAGCACGTTGGAGATCAGGTAGGGGTTCACCGGCGAGATCAGCGCGAAGCCGCCATCGTCGGGCTGACGGATGAACCAGCTGTGCCCGAGCGCGCCCGAACCGCCGGGGCGGTTGACCACCGTGACCGGGGTGTCGCCAAGCTCCATCGGCAGGAACTGGGCCACCGCGCGCGCCATGCGGTCGGCCGAGCCGCCCGGGTTGAACGGCACCACCAGCGTCAGCTTGCGTGCCGGATAGGCGCTGGCCTGAAGCGAGCCAAGGCCCAGAGCCACCGGCGCCGCAGCCGCGGTGCGAAGCAGTCGCCTGCGAGTATAAGTCATGATTTTCCTCCCATTGCATACAATAATGCGTGAATCGCATCTCCTCAGGCCCGTTTTGAGCATTGTTGCATGCATTACGTCAATCGTGCATACTGGCATTGAAAAAATTTCAGTCGCGAAAGACCATTGATGGACGACCTCTCCAACCAGTTGCCCAGCCATCTGATCCCGGGAACCGCTGTGGCGCGGGCTTATCTGCATGTGCGCGACGGGATCGTTGCCGGGCAATACACATGGGGCGACAAGCTCGGCGAGGCAGGGCTCGCCTCCGAGCTCGGGGTAAGCCGGACCCCGGTGCGCGAGGCGCTGCGCAACCTCGCCGCGGAGGGCTATATCGAGGTCAGACCCAATGCCGGGGCGGTGGTCCGACGCTGGGATCCGGAGGAGGTCACCTCGAGCTTCGAGATCCGCGCCGATATCGAGGGCAACGCCGCCTTCCGCTGCGCGCAGCGCATCCAGCCCGAGGAGCTGCGCGAGCTGGTCGAGCTTTGCGACCGCATGGAGACCACGGACGATCCCGGTGAACGCAGCCGGCTGAACCGCTCGCTGCACCTCCGCATCCTGCGCATTTCCGGCATTGCCCACGCCGAAAAGACGGTGATGCAACTCACCGACCTTGCCCTGCTGACGATGACCTACCAGCAGTTCTCGGCGGAGGACACGCAGCGGAGCGACAGCGACCACAGACTGCTCCTGCGCGCTTTCCGGCTCGGCGACGGCGCACTCGCGCAGGCGGTCATGCGGGTGCATATCCTGGCCGCCGCCGCAGTGCTCGCGGAGGGTCGCCGCGGCTACCGTTCAGCCGGTGTCTCGCGCGATGAGTTCGACCGGTAGCACCCGGATCGCGCCGCTGCCGGTGCCGTCGACGCGGAGCTGCTCGATCAGAGACAGGGCCTCTGCCACCATGCGGCGGATCGGCTGTCGTACCGTGGTCAACCGGTAGGACTGCCAGCCTGCCATTGGGATGTCGTCGAAACCGATCACGGCAAGATCCTCTGGCACCCGCATGCCGCGCGCCCGCGCCGCGTCGATCAGCGCCAGCGCCATGACATCGTTTTCACAGAACACCGCGTCAGGCCGGGCCGGGCCGGCGAGCAGCTCGGCCCCGGCGCGAACCCCTGCGGCATAGGAAAACCCGCCGCAATGCTGCGCCACCGGCGCCACGCCGGCCTCACCCAGCCGATCGAGGAACCCGCGCGAGCGCTCGATGTGGGTCGAGGTGTCG
>NZ_JBYNAH010000279.1:0-3132 GCF_059781815.1 Salipiger sp.
GCCAAGCGCCACCAGCGCTGCAAGGCCGATGGTGCCCTTGCTGATGCCCGGTCCGCCGCTGCCGCCGCCCTTGGGCGCGTTGCCGCCATTGCCGCCGCCGCGTCCGCCCATGAGCACGCGCAGGCGCTCCTGGCCTTTCTTCATCAGCTCGTCGATCTCGGGAATCTGCGGATCCTCGGGTCTGCGGCCACCATTGTTGCCGCCGCCTCCGCCGCTTGGCGGACGGCTTCCGCCCTGATTTCCTCCGCCGCCCCAGGGGCCGCCGCTGTTACCTGCCATGAAGCTGTTTTCCTTCCCCTCTAGGTCCTGTCATCCGTATCCCGCACATACCTGTGCATTTTGCGTTCAAATTCAAGCGCTGCGGGTCGGTTTGCGCATCGTCACGATCTCTTCCGACATGGTCGGGTGCACCGCGACGGTGCGATCGAAATCTTCCTTGGTCGCGCCCATCTTCACCGCGATGCCGGCAAGCTGGATCATTTCCCCCGCATTCGGCGCGACGATGTGGCAGCCCAGCACCTTGCGGCTCTCCTGCGACACGACGAGCTTCATCATCACCCGGTCGGGACGACCGGCAAAGGCGCTTTGCATCGGGCGGAACGAGGTCGAGTAGACCTCGATCGGCTCCTGCTCGCGGGCCTCTTCCTCCGAGAGCCCCACGGTGCCGAATTCCGGCTGGGTGAAGATCGCCGAAGGGATCAGATCGTGATCGACCGGCGTCGGATTGCCCTTGAACACGGTCTCGACGAAGGCCATGCCCTCGCGGATCGCCACCGGGGTGAGGTTCACCCGGTCGGTGACATCGCCGATGGCATAGATCGATGGCACCGCGGTCTGGCTGTACGCGTCGACCACGATCTCGCCCTTGCGGCCGAGCTTCACGCCAACCTCCTCGAGCCCCATGTCGGGGGTGTTGGGAGCGCGGCCGGTGGCGAAGAACACCTTGTCGAAGATGCGGGTCTTGCCGTTGGTCGCCTTGACCCAGACCGGGCCGTCGGGGTTGGAGTTGTCCTCCTCGACATAGTCGGCCTCGCTCACCGCGGCGCCCATCGAGATGCCGGCAGCATCGTGACCGGCAAGATCGGCCTCGGTGGCGCAGCGCATCTCGACGATGTCGGTGCCGAGATGCAGGTCGATGCCACGTTCGCTCATGGCATCGGCGATCAGGCCGCGGGCCTCTTCGTCGAAGCCGCGCAGCACCTGCGCGCCGCGGTAATACTGCGTCACCTCGACGCCGAGACCGTGCAGGATGCAGGCGAACTCGCAGGCGATATAGCCGCCGCCGACGATCAGAATGCGCTTGGGCAGCTCCTCCATGTGGAAGATATCGTCGCTGACGAGGCCGAGATGAGCATTCGGCACCTCGGGGCGCACCGGGCGGCCGCCGGTGGCGATCAGGATGTGCTTGGCGGTGAAACTCTCGCCGGTCGAGAGCATGACGGTATGGGCGTCCTTGATGGTGGCGCGGGCATCAAAACTGTCGACGCCGGAATTCTTCAGCAGCGAGCGGTAGACGCCTTCAAGCCGGTCGAGCTCGGTGTTGAGGCGGACATGGAAGCTCTGCCAGTCGAACGGGCCGTCCTGCAGGCGCCAGCCGTAATTGGCGGCATCCTCAACCACCTCGGCATACTCGCTGGCGAAGACCATCAGCTTCTTCGGCACGCAGCCGCGGATCACGCAGGTGCCGCCGTAGCGGTCCTCCTCGGCCAGCGCGACCTTGGCGCCGGCCTCTCCAGCAGCGACGCGCGCCGCGCGCACCCCGCCCGAGCCGCCACCGATGACGAAGAGATCATAGTCGAAACCGGCCATCAGGGGTCTCCTTGGTTTGAGGTTCGCAACGGTATCTCACAGCGCTTTGACGAAGGCCAGACGGGCACGGGCATTTGAAGAGGGCGTGGGCGCCCCCGCCCGGCTCCGCGACGAATGTCGCATGGACGGCGCCGCGCCGCGCTCCAGTTGAGATCCATCAGAGGAGGAGAGACGATGACAAGACAGATCCTGATGGCGGGCGCCTGCGCCCTGATCGCCGGCGCTGCCCATGCCGATACCGGCGTCACCGCCACCTACGAGGCGAGCGCCGAGGCGCTCTGGCAGAGCGTGGACTTTCACCAGCCGTCCGAGGCGATCATGCCGCCGGTGGACAGCTCGGAGCGGCAGGGCGAGGGGCTGGGCGCGACCAAGGTGAACCGGCTGGCGCAGGGCGGCGAGGCCCATCTGCTGCTGGTCTGGTACGACCCGGAGGGCCACGGCTTCAACTACGTGATCCAGGACTCGCCGCTGCCGGTGAAGAACTACGTGGGCGAGGTCCGGGTGCGCGATGCCGGGGACGGCCGGGCGACCCTGAGCTGGCAGGGCACCTACGAGGCCGACGGGGTGAGCGAGGAGGAGGCCGACGCCATCCTGCGCGGCTTCTACGAGGCCATCGCGCAGGGCGTGGGCGCGCACCATGCGCTGGTGTCGATGGAGTGAGCTCGGGGGCGGCGCGCGCCGCCCCGCAGGCCCGGGATCAGATGTCGCGGAACAGGTTGTCGTCCTCGACGAACTCGACGCGCTCTTCCGAGACGGTGCCGGCGTTGATGTCGCGGGTCTCGACCCGCCCGTCGCCGTAGCCGATGATCACGCGGTCGCAGATGTCGATGAACAGGCCGTTCTCGACCACGCCCGGGATCTGGTTGACCAGCATCGCCAGCTGCCGTGCATTGCCGATGCGCGACAGGTGCAGGTCGAGGATGTAGTTGCCCTCGTCGGTGATGTAGGCGCGGTCGCCGTTCATCCGGAGCGTGGTCTTGCGGCCGAGCACGTCCATCGTCACCAGCGCCTCCTCGAGCAGCGCCTGGCTCGCGGTCCAGCCGAACGGGATGACCTCGACCGGCAGCGGGAAGGCGCCGAGGGTTTCCACGTGCTTGGCGGCATCGGCGATGACGATCATCTCGTCCGAGGCGGTCGCGACGATCTTTTCCTGCAGCAGCGCGCCGCCGCCGCCCTTGATCAGGTTGAGCTCGTTGTCGAACTCGTCGGCGCCGTCGATGGTCAGGTCGAGCCAGCCGGCCTCGTCGAGCGAGATCACCTCGATGCCGACCTCGCGGGCGAGCTCGGCGGTGGGCGGCGCGGTCGGCACGCCCCGGCAGCGCA
>NZ_JBYNAH010000279.1:3142-5913 GCF_059781815.1 Salipiger sp.
CCGCCCACTCCGCGCCACCCCCCCCCCCTCCCCCCCGCCCGGGCGAGCAGGCCGTTGCGCGCGGGCACCGGCACGCCGCGGAAGCGCAGCCCCTCCTCGCGCACCTTCTCGCCGAGGCAGCGCACCAGCCAGGCGGCGGTGGAGCCGGTGCCGAGCCCGACGCGCATGCCGCTCTGGACGTACTCCGCGGCACGTTTGGCCGCCACGAACTTGGCCTTGTCGATGGGCGAAAGCTCTCCGCTCATGGTGATCTCCCAGAATCCTCGTGTGTCGCGGCCTTATAGGCATGGTGCGCGGAGCTGGCGACAGGAGATTCGGGGCGGGCTGCGAATTTTCGGACGAATGTCGGAGCCTGTGGCGTTGCACCGAATTAAGCGGCGCGGCGTCCCGCCGCAAGGGCCGTCTCGGCCGTCGCCCCAGGGCGCCAGCCTCGGGACCGTGGCTGGCGTGACGCGCTTGCCGCGATACACAGCCGGTGGAGACGGTCGGCACGCCTCCGGCGGGAGTATTTTTGACGAAGAGAAAACAGGGGCGATCCCCCGGGCTTCTTCTGGCCGGAAATATCCCGGGGGAATCCGCGCCCCGCGCGGATGGGGGCAGCGCCCCCGCCCTGCCCCTTCGGCAGAGCCGGGCGCGACATGGCCAAGTTGTCTGCGCCAGTCAGCTCTGGCGGTACATGTAGGTGGTCGGGTCTCGGCGCGGGGTGCCTTCGGGGGCCAGGGCGAAGCCGGGGATCTCGCCCGCCACCTTAAAGCCGCAGCTGGCGTAGAGCGCCTGCGAGGGATCGCCGCTGCGGGTGTCGAGGGTGACGAGGTCGCGGCCTTCGGCAGCGGCGTGGGCGAGCAGCGCCTGCATCAGGGCACGCGCGATGCCGCGGCGGCGGAAGGCCGGATCGACCAGCATCTTGGCCACCTCGGCGCGGTGGGCCTGGTTCGGCATCATGTCGAGCACCAGCTGCACCGTGCCGACGAGGCGCTCGCCTTCGAAGGCGGCCCAGAGGATCCGGCCGCCATCTGGCAGCGCGGGCAGCACGGAAGTCTGCCAGAAGCGGCGGGCCTCGGCGCGTTCGAAGGGCATGACGAAGCCGACGCTGGCCCCGTCTTCGACGCAGGCCTGCAGGAGGCGGGCAAGCTGGGGCAGGTGGTGTGCCGCCTCGACGGGCGACAGGGGACGGATGGTCAGGGTCATGTCAGGCTCACGGGGTCACCAGGAACAGCATGTAGCGGGCGCCCTCTCGCGGCGGGGTCTGGAAGCGGGAGGCGCCGGAGAGGCGGTAGCGCAGCGCATCGCCGGGGGCGAGATCGTGGCGCTGCGCGTCGAGCGTCACCGCGAGCCGGCCCGAGAGCAGCACCAGGTGGTGCTCGAGATCGGCCACCGGCGGGCGGTGGTAGGAGATGTCGGTGTCGGGCGCGAGCGTGCAGTCGAGCACCTCTCCCGCCAGCGCCGCGCTGCCCGGGGAGACGACGCGCCGGGTGAAGCCGCGATCCTGCCAGACCGGCTGCGCGTCGTGGCGCAGGCAGGGCGGGAAGCCCTCCTCGACCATCGACAGCAGCCGCGACATGGTCAGCCCGTAGGCGGCGCAGAGCTTGCCCAGCTGCTCCGCCGTCGGGCTGGTCTCGGCCTTTTCCATGCGCGACAGCGCCGCGCGGCTGAGCCCGCTTTGCGCCGCCAGCGCCTCCAGCGTCAGGCTGCGCTCGGCGCGCAGCGCGGCGAGGCGCTGCGACAGGCGGGTTGTAAGGGCATCGGCCACGTCACGAATCCGGGAAATTTTCTCACTTTCGGGAATTAGCACGATCACGCGCCCCGCGACAAGCCGCCCCTTGCCCCACGGCGCCACTGCCCCAGCCTCATGCCCCTGCCCGCCCGCCGGATTTTTTCTCTGCCGCGGCGGAAGCGGGCTTTGACACTTGCGCCTCCTCTGGGTAGGCTGCACGAAAGTTTAACACTAAACTAGTTGGGGAGGAATCGCATGGCCGCCCGGAAATCTGCTGCCAAGCCGAACGTCTCGCCCGAGGAGCTCAAGCAATACTACCGTGACATGCTGCTCATCCGCCGCTTCGAAGAGAAGGCGGGTCAGCTCTACGGTATGGGTCTCATCGGCGGGTTCTGTCACCTTTACATCGGCCAGGAAGCCGTTGTCGTCGGCCTCGAGGCCGCGGCGGAAGAGGGCGACAAGCGCGTCACCTCCTACCGCGACCATGGCCACATGCTGGCCTGCGGCATGGACCCCAACGGCGTCATGGCCGAGCTCACCGGCCGCGAGGGCGGCTACTCGAAGGGCAAGGGCGGCTCGATGCACATGTTCAGCCGCGAGAAGCACTTCTACGGCGGTCACGGCATCGTCGGCGCGCAGGTGCCGCTCGGCGCCGGCCTCGCTTTCGCCGACAACTACCTCGAGAACGGCCGCGTGACCTTCACCTATTTCGGGGATGGCGCCGCCAACCAGGGCCAGGTCTACGAGACCTTCAACATGGCCTCGATCTGGAAGCTCCCGGTGGTCTTCGTCATCGAAAACAACCAGTACGCCATGGGCACGGCGCAGAAGCGCTCGACCTCGGGCGAGGACATCTACACCCGCGGCGCGCCCTTCGGCATCCCCGGCGAGCTGGTCGACGGCATGGACGTGCTGGCGGTCAAGGCGGCGGGCGAGAAGGCGGTCGAACACTGCCGCGCCGGCAAGGGCCCCTACATCCTCGAGATCAAGACCTACCGCTACCGCGGCCACTCGATGTCGGACCCGGCCAAGTACCGGACCCGCGAGGAAGTCCAGA
>NZ_JBYNAH010000280.1:0-5892 GCF_059781815.1 Salipiger sp.
TGTTCAACACCGTGCACCCGATCTGGCCCGGCATGCGCGAGCGCAAGTTCGGCCGCGTCATCGTGATCTCGTCGATCAACGGCCAGAAGGGCCAGTTCGCCCAGGTGAACTACGCCGCAACCAAGGCCGGCGACCTCGGCATCATCAAGTCGCTGGCCCAGGAAGGCGCCCGCGCCGGCATCACCGCCAACGCGATCTGCCCCGGCTACATCGCCACCGAGATGGTGATGGCGGTGCCGGAAAAGGTGCGCGAGTCGATCATCGCCCAGATCCCCGCCGGCCGCCTCGGCGAGCCGGAAGAGATCGCCCGCTGCGTGGTCTTCCTCGCCTCGGAAGATGCGGGCTTCATCAACGGCTCGACGATCTCGGCCAACGGTGGCCAGTTCTTCGTCTGACCTGAGGTCCGACGGAACGGCAAAGCCCCGGCCTTCGCGCCGGGGCTTTTTCGTGCGCGCGCGCCGCCGGCGTTTCCTCGCGCATGAAAGCGCCCCAACCGATCCCCGCCCTGCGCTGTCGTGCGAACCTGCACAGAAATGGCGCGCCGCCGCCTGTATGCCAACAGCCGCGCGCGCTCTATATCAGGGGTCACACGCACCAGAGGAGACCCGCCATGCTCAGCCAGATCCAAGGCCTTCATCACGTCACGTCGCTGGCCACCGGCGCGCAGCAGAACAACGCGTTCTTCACCCGGACGCTCGGCCTCCGGCGGGTGAAGAAGACGGTGAATTTCGACCGGCCCGACGTCTACCACCTCTATTACGGCGACGAGATCGGCACCCCGGGCACGGTGATGACCTATTTCCCCTTCCCCAACGCCAAGCGCCGGGTGCCGGGCAGCGGCGAGGTCTCGACCACCGCCTTTGCCGTCCCGAAGGGCAGCCTGCCGTTCTGGGAGGAGCGTCTTGCCGGGCGCACGCCGAGCCTGCGCGAAGAGCGTTTCGGCGAGACCCGGCTGCGCATCGACGGGCCCGACGGCGATGACCTGACGCTGGTGGAAAGCGACGACGACCGGACCCCGTGGACCGGCAGCGGCATCGATGCCGAGGTCGCCATTCGCGGCTTCCACTCGGTCGAACTGGCGCTGGCCGAAACCGGCCCGACCGCAGAGCTCCTGCGCTTCATGGGCTATGAAGAGGCCGGGACCGAGGGCGCGGTGACCCGGTTTGCCATGCCGAACGGCAACGGGGCGAATGTCGTCGATCTGGTGCAGAGCGACGCCCCGGAGGCCGAGCAGGGCGCCGGCAGCGTGCATCACGTGGCCTTTGCCGTGGCGGATCGCGCCGCGCAGAAAGAGGTGCAGAAGGCGGTTGAGGCGCAGGGCTTCCGCGTCACCGAGCAGATCGACCGGGATTACTTCTGGGCGATCTACTTCCGCAGCCCCGGCGGGGTGCTGTTCGAAGTGGCGACCGGCGAGCCGGGGTTCGACCGCGACGAAGAGCGCGGCGCGCTTGGCGAGGCGCTGAAGCTGCCCGAGCAGCACGCGCATCTGCGCGAGCGGCTGGAAGCCTCGCTCGAGCCGATCAGCGACTGAGCAACCGGCCAGACGAAATGACCGGACAAAGCGACGGCGCGGGCGTTTCCCTCCGCGCCGTCACAAGCGTTTTACAGTCTGATGTTTAATTTGTGTCAGCTCTGATTCGAGCTGCAATTTCCACGGATTTCCGGGGTCGGCCCGGTTGTCCGAAGACCACCAGACCGGGGATTTGCAAAGTTCGGGGGATCAGTGCGGCTGCGTGCTCAGCCGGGTGATCTCTTCCTTGAGGCGGAGTTTCTGCTTCTTCAGTTCGGCGACGTGCAGGTCGTCAACGCCCGGACTGCGTTGCATTTCTTCAACAGCGGTCGAGAGGTGGTGGTGCTTTTTCTTCAGTTCCTGCAGATGCGAACTCAAGCTCATAATGTCCTCCTTTGCTGGGTACGAGCCTTCAGTGCAGCACATCCGGCGATTCAAGTCACGCTGCAGATGCGAACGTCCTCAACATTGCCTTACCATGCGTCAGCACCGACGGATCACGGCGGGAAATTGAGCGCCTCGCCTTCCCGCAGAACCGTACGAATGACATCGGTATAGTCCTCGCCATCTTCAATATGCGCGGGCCCCGAATGCAGGACCAGCGGCGCATGGAGGCGAAATGCCGCGCGTCCGCCCTTGCGCCCGCGTGCGAGAATCAGCCGAGGCGCCCGGCCCGCGCGCGGCGCCAGCGGCCAGATCTCGAGCGAGCCGAGCCCCTCCCCCATCGCCGCCAGAAGCTCTGGCAGGCGCTCGGCGCGCTGGATGAAACTCGCCGTGCCCTTGGCGCGCAGGCGTTTCGCCGCGAGACGCACCCAGTCGGCCAGCGGCGCCGGGCCGGCCAGCGCCATCTCGCGCCCGGCATCGGGGGCGATGCTCCGCCGCTCGGTCTCGAAATAGGGCGGGTTGGCGAGGACGTGATCGACCGTGAGCGCCTTCAGCTCATCGGGCGGGGTGCCGATGTCACCCTCGATGACCTCGCCCGAGAGCCGGTTTTCCGCGAGGTTGCGCCGCGCGAGCGCCGCGTAGGCAGGCTGGATCTCGAGCCCGGTGAGCCGCAGCCCCGGCACCCGCGCGCCAAGGCAGCACAGCGCCGGCCCCGCGCCGCAACCCAGCTCCAGAACGCTCTGCCCCGCCTTTGCCGGCACGCTTGCGGCCAGCAGCACCGGGTCGATGCCCGCCCGATAGCCCGCGCGCGGCTGCCAGAGCCGCACCCGACCGCCGAGGAAATCGCTGCACTGCAACGCGTCCTCGGCGAAGGGCTCAGCCCTCAAAACGCACCCCGTTCATGCGCAGGATGCGGCGGGCATCGTCGATCTGGTCGGCCCGCACCATCAGCCGCCGCGGCAGAATGCCCAAGCTGCCCTCGAGCACGCTCATGTTTACGTCCAGCTCGAAGCTGTCTATACCCTCCCCGTCGAGAAGGGTTTTGACCAGCGGGATCAGCGTGATGTCGTTTGTGCGCAGAAGCTCTTCCATGCCGGGGATGTAAGGACAGGGGCGCCTCCTTGTCGAGGCCGATACCGAGGGTTTGATGGGTTTGGATACGCCGATGCAGAAGCCGCATGACCGGCTCGCCACGCTGCTTTCCGGGGATATGGACGGGGTCAACGCCCTGATCCGCGAGCGCATGGCGTCGAAGCACGCCCCCCGCATCCCCGAGGTCACCGCGCATCTCGTCGAGGCCGGCGGCAAGCGCCTGCGCCCGCTGCTCACGCTCGCCTCGGCGCGGCTCTGCGGCTACGAGGGGCCGTTCCACGTGCATCTCGCGGCGACGGTGGAGTTCATCCACACCGCGACGCTGCTGCATGACGACGTGGTCGACGAGAGCAAGCAGCGCCGGGGCCGCCCGACCGCCAACCTGCTCTGGGACAACAAGTCGAGCGTGCTGGTGGGCGATTACCTCTTCGCCCGCGCCTTCCAGCTGATGGTCGAGCCCGGCAACCTGCGGGTGCTCAACATCCTCAGCAATGCCGCCGCCACCATCGCCGAGGGCGAGGTGCTGCAGCTCACCGCGGCGCAGGATCTGCGCACCAACGAGGACATCTATCTTCAAGTGGTGCGCGGCAAGACCGCCGCGCTGTTCTCGGCGGCGACCGAGGTCGGCGGCGTGATCGCAGGCGTCGAGGAAGACCAGGTGCAAGCGCTGTTCGATTATGGCGACGCGCTGGGGATCGCCTTCCAGATCGTCGACGATCTGCTCGACTACCAGGGCGACAGCGCCGCCACCGGCAAGAATGTCGGAGACGATTTCCGCGAGCGCAAGCTGACCCTGCCGGTGATCAAGGCCATCGCCGCTGCCGATGACGCGGAGCGCGCCTTCTGGAAGCGCACCATCGAGAAGGGCGACCAGCAGGACGGCGATCTCGAGCACGCTCTGGAGCTTCTGACCAAGCATGGCGCGCTGGATGCCACCCGCGCCGACGCGCAGGCCTGGACCGACAAGGCCAAGGTCTCGATGGAAAAGCTGCCGGCATCCGAGCTGCGCGACCTGCTGGTCGAGCTCGCCGATTTCGTGGTGTCGCGGGTCTACTGACCCCGCGGCGCCGCCAGCGCCGAACAATCGCCCAGAACGCCGCTGGCCACCCACCAGCCCGGCTCTGCCGCGGCGATGGCCTCGGCGGACGCTTGCGCCTCCTTCTCGGACAGGAACAACCCGAAGCACGTGGCCCCGGAGCCCGACATGCGGGCGAGCTTGCAGCCCGGCTTCCCGCCGATCCGGGCCAGCACGTCGCGGATCGCGGGCTGCACCGCGCAGGCCGGCGCCTGAAGGTCGTTGCGCATCTCGTGCAGGAAGGCGATCAGCTCGGCCGCATCCGCCATTTCGGGCAGCGCATCCGGCATCGGCGTATTGTCGCGGCTCTCGAGCGCACGGAAGACCGCAGGGGTCGAGACCGGCAGGCGCGGGTTGACCAGAACGGCAGCCACCGGGGGCAGCGCCAGCGGCGTGAGCGCCTCGCCGATGCCCCGCGCCCGCAGCGGCAGGGACTGGACGCACATCGGAACATCCGCCCCGAGCGCGAGGATCGCCGCGCCATGGGACGCCAGCAACCCCTCGGGCGAGGCATCGCCGCCCCCCCGCGCCGCCAGCCCGCGCAGCGCCGCAGCGGCATCGGCGGAGCCGCCACCAATGCCAGACGCAGCCGGAAGCGCCTTGTGCAAGTGCAACGCGGCCTCCCCGCCCAGCAGGGCCGCGGCCTTCATCACGAGATTGCTGCCATCCTCGGGCACGCCCTCGGCCTCGGGGCCCGAGACCCGCAGCGACAGGCCCTCGCCGTCCGAAATCGCCAGCAAATCACCGACCGGCGCGAAGCTCACCAGCGAATCCAGCATGTGATAGCCGTCGTCTCGGCGGCCGGTCACGTGCAGGGTCAGGTTGATCTTGGCCGGTGCGAAGACCTCACTCGCCATTGGCCATCTTGAGCGGCGGCTTGCCTTCGTCGGCCAGAACCGCGTCGAGGCCGACCTTGAGCTTCTGGCGAATGCGCTCGGGGTCGATCTCGTCCGAGGCCTCGTCCCAGTCGACGAAGCTCAGGGCGCGCTTCCACTGGAACTCCGCCTCGATGTGGCGGCCCACGGCCCAATACACATCGCCGAGGTGATCGTTCACCACCGGATCGACCGCCATCAGCTCGGCGGCACGCTCCATATGAACCACCGCCTCCTCGTAGCGGCCAAGCCGGTAGAGCGCCCAGCCGAGGCTGTCGATGATGTAGCCGCTCTGCGGCTGCTCGGCGACCGCCTGCTCGATCATCGAGAGCGCCTCGTCGAGTTTCTGGTGCTGCTCGACCAGCGAGTAGCCGAGGTAGTTGAGCACCTGCGGCTGGCCCGGATTGAGATCGAGCGCCTTGCGGAAATCGGCCTCTGCTGCGTCCCAGTTCTTGAGCCGCTCGTTGCTGATGCCGCGGGCGTAGTAGAGGAACCACAGCGCCGGGTTCTCGTCCTCGAACGTGCCGAGGGCCGCGTCATAGGCCGCGATCGCCTCGTCGTAGCGCTCGAGCTGGCGCATCATGTCGCCCAACGCCGACTGCACCGCCGCCTGGCCGCCATGGGTGCCGGCAAGCTGCTCGAGCACCTCGACCGCCGCGTCGACCTTGCCGCTCGAGCGCAGCGCCTCGGCGCGGCCAAGCTCGGCCGCGTGATAGGAGGAATCCTCGCGCGGGACCTGCTTGTAGGCGGCGACCGCAAGGTCGTACTGCCCGAGCGCCTCGAGCAGCGACGCGGTCATCAGAATGGCGCCGGAGTGATCCGGGCGCAGATACTGCGCGATGCGGGCATAAAGCAGGGTGAAATCGTCGTCGGCCTCGTTGGCGAGCGCGCCCGCGAGGGTGTAGAACACCTCGGCGATGCCGTCCTTCGGCGATTTAACATAGGTGAAGGGCAGA
>NZ_JBYNAH010000281.1:0-5883 GCF_059781815.1 Salipiger sp.
GCACGCTGCGCCAGGGCGACATCTTCGTCGTGGGCGAGCAGTACGGCAAGGTCCGTGCGCTGATCAACGACAAGGGCGAGCGCGTTCAGGAAGCCGGTCCGTCGGTTCCGGTCGAGGTGCTTGGCCTCAACGGCACGCCCGAGGCGGGCGACGTTCTCAACGTCACCTCGACCGAGGCGCAGGCCCGCGAGATCGCCGAATACCGCGAGCACGCTGCGAAAGAGAAGCGCGCCGCCGCCGGCGCCGCGACGACGCTCGAGCAGCTGATGAAGAAAGCCAAGGACGACGAGAGCGTCTCCGAGCTGCCGGTGGTCGTGAAGGCCGACGTGCAGGGCTCGGCCGAGGCCATCGTCCAGGCGCTCGAGAAAGTCGGCAACGACGAGGTCCGCGTGCGGGTGATCCACTACGGTGTCGGCGCCATCACCGAGACCGATATCGGCCTTGCCGAAGCCTCGGGCTGCCCGGTCATCGGCTTCAACGTACGTGCCAACGCACCGGCCCGCAACAGCGCCAACCAGAAGGGCGTGGAGATCCGCTACTACTCGGTGATCTACGACCTCGTGGACGACGTGAAGGCGGCGGCCTCCGGCCTGCTGTCGAACGAGATCCGCGAGAACTTCATCGGCTATGCCGAGATCAAGGAGGTCTTCAAGGTCTCCAATGTCGGCAAGGTCGCCGGCTGTCTCGTCACCGAGGGTGTTGCCCGCCGCTCCGCAGGCGTCCGCCTGCTGCGCGACAACGTGGTGATCCACGAAGGCACGCTGAAGACGCTGAAGCGCTTCAAGGACGAAGTTGCCGAGGTCCAGTCGGGCCAGGAATGCGGCATGGCGTTCGAGAACTACGACGATGTCCGCCCGCAGGACGTCATCGAGATCTTCGAGCGCGAGGAGATCGAGCGCTCGCTCTGATCCTCACCGCATCGCGGAAACAGACCCACCCGGAGGGCGACCTCCGGGTGTTTTCGTTTTTGTGAAACTGTGGTTCCCGTTTGGGTTGAGGCGTCGCGCGCGGGTCTCGGAAAATGGAAAAGCCCGGAGCTTTCGCTCCGGGCCTTGCACTAGAACTCAGAACTTGTCGTTCGGTTCAGGCAGCCACCGGGTTCCCGGTAAAGACCTGATTTCCGACACGAACGGCAATGCGACCGTCAGGGAGACTCTTTTCGAGAATGCCCTGAACCGAGACGCAGCTGCCAAGGATGATGGTACGCAGCATTTCAGTGTTCCCCGTAAAGAATATTACAGAAATATGAATACTCGCGAATCAGTTCTCAAGCCAGATCAAATGTTGTCAACAGCGCTTAATTACTAATCATATAGCCGTTCTGGGTGGGTTTTTTCACGCTGCGACGCAGAAATTTCTGGACAGCCCGCATCCGTCACAGCCAGTCGCGCAGGATCGGGATCAGCGGGATGTCCGCCGGGGGCATCGGATAGTCGCGCAGTTCGCGCGCGTGGACCCATTTCAGCGCCTGCCCTTCCTTCGAATGCGGCGCGCCCTGCCACTTGCGGCAGGCGAAGAGCGGCATCAGCAGATGAAAGCTCTCATAGGCGTGCGAGGCGAAGGTGAGCGGCGCCAGACAGCTCTCCCAGGTGTCGATGCCAAGCTCTTCCTGCAGCTCGCGGATCAGCGCGACCTCGGGGCTTTCGCCCGGCTCGACCTTGCCGCCGGGGAACTCCCAGAGCCCGGCCATCGACTTGCCCTCCGGTCGCTGCGCCAGAAGGATGCGGCCGTCGGTGTCGATGAGCGCGACGGCGGAGACGAGGATGATCTTTGACATGAGGGAACTCCCGGTGGCGAGGTCAGGCCGGCGAGGGGCGCTGCCCCTCGCGCTCCCCGAGGTATTTCAGAACCAGAGAAGGGGTGGGCTCAGGACCGGTAATCGGCGTTGATCGAGATGTAGCCGTGGGTCAGGTCGCAGGTCCAGACCGTGGCATTGCCGGCGCCGAGGCCGATATCCACGTTGACCGCGATCTCGGGCTGTTTCATCAGCGCGGCGCCGTCCTCTTCCTTGTAGGAGGGGGCGACCCAGCCGTTCTCGGCCACCAGCACGTCGCCGAAGCGGATGGTGAGCCGGTCGCGGTCGGCGGCGGCACCGGATTTGCCGACGGCCATGACGATGCGGCCCCAGTTCGGGTCCTCGCCGGCGATGGCGGTCTTGACCAGAGGCGAGTTGGCGATGGCCAGCGCATGGGTGCGGGCATCGGCATCGGTCTTGGCGCCGGTAACGTTGACGGTGACGAACTTGGTCGCGCCTTCGCCATCCTTGACCACCTGGTGCGCGAGATCGAGGAACACGCCCTCGAGCGCCTGGGCGAAATCGCTGTCAGCCAGCGTGACCTCGACGCCGGAAGCGCCGGTGGCGCCCATGAGCAGGGTGTCGGAGGTCGAGGTGTCGCTGTCGACGGTGATGCAGTTGAAGCTGCGGTCGTTGATCTCGGAGACCATGGTCTGCAGGTCGCCGCGCGAGATCTTGGCATCGGTGAAGATGTAGACCAGCATCGTCGCCATGTCGGGGGCGATCATCCCTGAGCCCTTGGCAAAGCCCGCGATCTTCACCTCGCCGTCGGGCAGCGACACGGTGGTGCAGGCGCCCTTGGGGAAGGTGTCGGTGGTCATGATCGCGCGGGCCGCCTCGGCGCCCTTGCCGGCGTTGAGCGCCGCTACTAGATCGTCGACCTTGGCGATGATGCGGTCATGCGGCAGGCGCTCGCCGATCACCCCGGTGGAGCTGGTGAAGACCCGCGCCTCGGGCAGGCCGGTGGCCTTGGCCACGGCGGCGCAGATCGCCGCCACCGAGCCGTCGCCGGCCTTGCCGGTGAAGGCGTTGGAATTGCCCGAGTTGACGATGATCGCCGCGCCCGCGTCGCTGTCGGCGCCGATCTTCGACTGGCAGTCGAGCACGTTGGCCGAGCGGGTGGCGGAGCGGGTGAAAACCCCGGCAACGGTGCTGCCGGGATCGAGAAGCGTCAGCATCACGTCCGTGCGCCCGGCGTAGCGGACCCCTGCCGCAACAGAGGCGAACCGGACCCCGTCGATCACCGGAAGATCCGGGAAGGCGGCGGGTGCGAGCGGCGAAACGGACGTGATCTTGGCCAATTAGTCCTCCAGGAGCTGCATGTTCGAAAGCGCCGAGACATCGGCCTCGGACTTGTCCATGCGGGTGACTTCCGTCGATGCGATGGTTTCGTCAATATATTTCTCGACCGCCTGCTGCTGCAGCGAGGTCTCGATCTCGGCGCGCACCTGCTCGAGCGCCGGCGCTTCCTTGGCGCGGGTCTCGTTGAGCTTGATCACGTGCCAGCCGAACTGGGTCTGCACAGGTTCGGAGACCGCGCCGACCTCGAGGGTCTCGACCGCCGCCTGGAACGGCTCGACCATCATGCCGGGGCCGAACCAGCCGAGCTCGCCGCCATTCGGGCCGGACGGGCCGGTGGATTTCTCGCGGGCCAGCTCGGCGAAATCGGCGCCGCCGCTCAGCTCCTCGACCAGCGCCTGCGCGTCTTCCTCGGTTTCCACGAGAATGTGAGAGGCGTTGAATTCCTTGCCCATCTCGGCGCCGGCGTAATCGGTCTCGTAGGCGGCCTCTACCGCCTCGTCGGTCACCGCTTCGTCGGCGATCGCCTTGACCACTTCGCCGGCCAGCAGGGCGCGGCGCTCGTTGTCGATGGCGAGCGTCACGCGCTTGGTCTCGACGGCCTTCTCGTCCTGCGCCAGGGCGGCCTGGCGGACCAGCTGGTCGAGGATGCCATCCCAAAGCACCTCGTCGCCAAGCTGTTGATATTGATCGGGGAGCGTGGTGCGGACCATCAGCATGTGGCCGAGCGTGATGTCGGTGCCGTTGACGGTGGCCACGACGGTGTCGAGGGTCATTTCCTCTGCCTGATCCTGGGCCTCTGCCGGCATCGCCAGAGTGAAGGCAAAGGCCGCCGCGGTCAGTGTGGTGAGGGTTTTGCGCATCGAATAAGGTCCTTTCGGGTCCTTCGTGGACTGCCCCGGGTGGGCAGCGTTGACACTTTCTGAGCCGAGCCTTACATGCCGATAAGGCTCTGCAAGGCCGGTCGTTCCCCTGTGTCATATGGGCTGTGTTCGAGGCGGGCAAGCGGATGCCACGACGAGAACACGACTTTGTCAGACAGGAACGGGCAGGCATGCTGGGTATCGGAACTCTCGCGCGGAAGGTGTTTGGAACGCCGAACGACCGCAAGATCAAGGCGACACGCCCGCTGGTCGCAAAGATCAACGCGCTGGAGCCGGAGTTCGAAGCGCTCGACGATGCCGGCCTGATCGCCAAGACCGAGGAGTTCAAGCAGCGCATCGCCGATGGCGAGAGCCTCGACGCGCTGCTGCCCGAGGCCTTCGCCAATTGCCGCGAGGGCGCCAAGCGGGCGCTTGGCCTGCGCGCCTTCGACACCCAGCTGATGGGCGGCATCTTCCTGCACCAGGGCAACATCTCGGAGATGAAGACCGGCGAGGGCAAGACGCTGGTCGCCACCTTCCCGGCCTATCTCAACGCGCTGACCGGCAAGGGCGTGCACATCGTCACGGTCAACGATTACCTCGCCCGCCGCGATGCCGAGTGGATGAGCAAGGTCTACGGGGCGCTCGGCCTGACCACCGGCGTGGTCTACCCGCAGCAGCCCGAGGCGGAGAAGAAGACCGCCTACGCCGCCGACGTGACCTATGCCACCAACAACGAGCTGGGTTTCGACTACCTGCGCGACAACATGAAGTCCGAGCTGAGCCAGATGATGCAGCGCGGGCATTACTTCGCCGTGGTCGACGAGGTCGACAGCATCCTGATCGACGAGGCCCGGACGCCGCTGATCATCTCCGGCCCGAGCCAGGACCGCTCGGATCTCTACATGGCGATCGACCGGCTGATCCCGCAGCTCTCCGAAGACGCCTACACGATCGACGAAAAGACCCGCAACGTCACCTTCACCGACGAGGGCAACGAGGCGCTGGAAGAGATCCTGCACCTGCGCGGCGTGCTGCCCGAGGGGCAGACGCTCTATGACCCGGAAAGCACCACCGTGGTGCACCATGTCAACCAGGGCCTGCGGGCGCACAAGCTCTACACCCGCGACAAGGATTACATCGTCCGCGACGGGCAGGTGGTGCTGATCGACGAGTTCACCGGCCGCATGATGGTGGGCCGGCGCCTGTCGGATGGCCTGCATCAGGCCATCGAGGCCAAGGAAGGCTGCAACATCCAGCCCGAGAACGTCACCCTCGCGCAGGTCACCTTCCAGAACTACTTCCGCCTCTACGACAAGCTTTCGGGCATGACCGGCACCGCCGCCACCGAGGCCGAGGAATTCATGGAGATCTACGGGCTTGGCGTGGTCGAGGTGCCGACCAACCGGCCGATCGCCCGGATCGACGAGGACGACAAGGTCTACCGGACGGGGGCCGAGAAATACGCCGCCATCGCCGAAGAGATCAAGGTCGCGCATGAGAAGGGCCAGCCGGTCCTGGTGGGCACCACCTCGATCGAGAAGTCCGAGATGCTGTCGCAGCTGCTGACCAAGGCCGGCCTGCCGCACAACGTTCTGAACGCGCGCCAGCACGAGCAGGAGGCGCAGATCGTCGCCGATGCCGGCAAGCTCGGCGCGATCACCATCGCGACGAACATGGCCGGCCGCGGCACCGACATCAAGCTCGGCGGCAATGTCGACTTCAAGGTGATGGAAGCGCTCGAGGCCGACCCCGAGGGCGATCCCGAGGAGATCCGGCAACGGATCGAGGAGGCCCACGCCGCAGATGAAGAGGCCGTGAAGGCCGCCGGCGGTCTCTACGTGCTCGCCACGGAACGCCACGAAAGCCGCCGCATCGACAACCAGCTGCGCGGCCGCTCCGGCCGTCAGGGCGACCCGGGCCGCA
>NZ_JBYNAH010000004.1:0-52040 GCF_059781815.1 Salipiger sp.
GCCTTCGGTCAGCGTCTGGCCGGGCGAGACCGCGTTGACGGTGATGCCATGCGGGCCGAATTCGGTGGCGAGCGCCCGGGTCAGCCCGACGATACCATGCTTCGAGGCCGAGATCGGCGCGCCCTCGAAATAGCCCTTGATGGCCTTCATCCCGGTCATGCTGACGAAGCGCCCGAAGCCGGCCTCGACCATGCCCGGCAGAAACGCCTGCGCGGTGCGGAAGGCGGCGGTGAGCCCGGTGTCGAGCACCGCGTTCCAGTCGTCTTCGCTGGTCTCGAGAAACGGCTTGTGCGGCCGGATCGCGGCGTTGTTGACGACGATCTCGACCCGCCCGAAGCGCGCCAGCGCCGCGTCGCGGATCGTCGAGATGGCGGCGGGATCGGACATGTCGCCCATCGCGATGAGCGCCTGCGCGCCCTCGGCCTCGACCAGCCGCGCGGTCTCTTCGCAGGCGGCTCTGTCGCGCGCCCCGTTGATCACTACGTTGCATCCCTGGCGCGCCAGCTGCACCGCGACGGCGCGGCCGATATTGCGGCCCGAGCCCGATACGAACGCGGTGCGCCCTGCGTGATCCGAGCCGATCTTGGCGGCGCTGGATGTCTCGTTCATCGCTGTATTCCTTCCTCCGACGATGACGGCCCGAGCGGATTTCCTATGGAATCGCAACGGGTCCGCAGCCCTCCGAACGCGCGCGATACGCGGCGGCCCGGGGCCTCCCTGCCTTTATGAGTGGCGGCGGAAATTCATGTTGTCAACATACAGACAACTGTTGACAGTTTGTTTTTTAGCGCGCAGGGTCACCCCATGAACAGCACCACGAGGACATCCTTCCAGACAGGCAGCCGGCGCCGCGATGGCTCCGTCACCCAGTCTGTCCGCGAGCGGATCGAGAGCATGATCCTGCGCGGCGAGCTGTCCTCTGGCGTGCGGCTGAACGAGCAGCAGCTCTCCGAGATCCTCGGCGTCAGCCGTGGCCCGGTGCGCGAAGCGCTGCGGCTTCTGGCGCAGGACGGGCTGGTGGCGATCAGCACCAACCAGGGGGCCTTTGTCCGCCAGCACACCATCGAGGACGCGCTCGAGCTGTACGACCTGCGCGCAGTGATCGCGGGCTATGCCTGCGCCCGCCTCGCGCAGCACGCGTCGCGCCAGCAGCAGGACGACCTCTCGGCGCTGGTCGAGGAGATGGCGCACTGCATGGAGCAGGGCAACGAAGACGGCTACTTCTCGCGCAACCTCGTCTTTCACGACCTGATTGCAGAGATGTCCGACGCCAAGAAGACCGCCGAGCTTTACGCCTCGCTCGGCAAGGAGGTCCGGCTGCTCCGCCGCAGGGTGCTGCAGGGGCGTGACTCTATGGAGAAATCACATGCGGAGCACCTCCGCATCCTCGAAGCGATCCGGGCGCGAGATCCGGACGCGGCGCGGCGTGCTGCGGAGGAGCACCACGCCAGCGGCAAGAAGAGGTGGCTTGAAACCTTGAGGAGCAGATAGTCCGGAGCCGCGCAAGGCGGCCCGGCAAACGATGACCGTAGACGGTCAAAACTGGGAGGAACTACATGATCATTTCACTCGAAACGCTCGGCCGGGCCACGCGCGTCACGACGCTTGCGCTCTTTGGCCTTGGTCTCGCCGCAGGCGGTGCTGTGGCGCAATCCTATCCCGACCCGGACGAGACGCTGGACTGGACCATCGCCTTCGGCCCGGGGGGCGGCAACGACATCATGGCGCGGACTATGGTCGACATCATCACCAAGTACGATCTCTATCCCGGCGACATCCGGCTCGAGAACCGCGCCGGCGGTTCGGGCGCCGTGGGCTGGGGGCATCTCTACACCCAGGCGGGCAGCGGCTATGGCATCTCGACCACGTCGGGCAGCCTGATCACCACCCCGCTGCAGGCCGATACGCCGTGGAAGCCCGAGGATTTCACCCCGATCGCGCTGATGGCCACCGATGACCTCGCCATCATGGTGCGCGGCGACAGCGAGTGGCAGACCATCGAGGATTACATCGAGGCCGGGAAGACCCAGGCCCCGACGATTGCCGGCACCGGCACCGTGAACGTCGATTTCATCGTGCCCAAGCTGTTCTCCGAGAAGGCCGGCTTCGACATCGAATACATCTCGTTCAACTCCATGTCCGACATGCAGACCGCGCTGCTTTCGGGCGCCGTCGACAGCATCGTCGCCAACCCCGGCGAGATCGTCGGCCTGGTCGACTCGGGCGACATGCGCGCGCTGGTCTATTCCGGCGTGAAGACCCCGCCCGAGCTTGGCGACGTGCCGACCATGGGCGACAAGGGCTACGAGATCGGCGTGTCGATGCCCCGCGGTGTGATCCTGCCCCCCGATGCCCCGGAAGAGGCGCAGACCTTCTGGATCGAGACGATGAAGAAGATCGCCGAGACCCCGGAATGGGCCGAGTATATCAGCACCAACCTTCTCACCGAGAACATCATCTACGGCGAGGACTTCAAGACGTTCCTGTCGAACACCCAGGAGGGGTTCGCCAAGGTCCTGCGTGAGCAGGGCGTCATCCAGTAAACCGCCAGACCTGACGGGCCGCGTGCATCCGCGCGCGGCCCGCGTGTCGATTGGAGATGTCATGCGGCTGATCTTTCTTCTCACGCTCTTCGCGGGCTCGGTGTTCTACGGCTGGATCGCGTTTCTCGACCTGCCCTTCCTGACCAGCTCAGGCCGGCTGGGCCCGGGCTTCTTCCCCCGCATCCTCGCCAGCGGGCTGCTTGTCCTGACGCTCTGGTCGCTGGTCGAGGAGGTTGCGCTGCGCCCCCGCGCCGCCGGAGAGGGCGAGATCGGCCTGCACCGGGCGGTCGCCACGATGATGGGGCTGGGCCTCGGCTACGTGGTGCTGCTGGCGGTGCTCGGCGGGGTGCTCTCCACCGCGCTCTTCCTGCTCGCGGCGCTCACGATCTTCAACGCAGGCGAGCACCTGCGCAATGTCTGCGTCGCCGTGGGCGTGCCGCTGGCGGTCTACGTGCTCTTCGTGGTGCTGCTGAACGCCGACATGCCCGACGGGCTGATCGGGATGCGCTTCTGACCGGCCCCAAAGGCCGTCCGTCCCCCACCGGAGACTGAACTCATGGAATTCTTTTCGGACCTGGCGCTCGGCTTCTCCGTCGCCGTCTCTCCGATCAACATCTTCTACCTGCTGGTCGGGGCCTTCGTCGGCATGACCGTGGGTGTGATCCCGGGCTTCGGCCCCTCCGCCGGCCTCGCGATCCTGCTGCCGGTGACCTTCGGGATGGATCCAATCGGCGCCATCATGATGCTGGCGGCGATCTATTACGGCGCCATGTATGGCGGCACAATCACCTCGATCCTGCTCAACACCCCCGGAGAAAGCGCCACCGTGGCCTCGACCTTCGACGGCCACCCGCTGGCCAAGAAGGGCCGCGCCGGACCGGCGCTTGTGATGCAGGCGGTGGCCTCCTTCGTCGGCGGCACCGTGGGTGTGCTGCTGCTGACCGGGCTGGCGCCGACCTTCTCGCAGGTGGCGCGGAATTTCGGGCCGCCGGAATATTTCCTGCTGGCGATCCTCGGCATGCTGACGCTGCTGGTGATGATCGGGACGAACTGGAAATTCGGCGTGATCTCGGCGCTGATCGGCTTTGCCCTCGGCACCGTCGGCGTCGATCTCGAAACCGGGCTCAGCCGCTACACTTTCGGTTCGGCAGAGCTGATCGGCGGCATCCACTTCATCCCCGTCGCCATCGGCCTCTTCGGCCTCGGCGAGCTCTACTACTCGTTCTGGCGCGGTCAGCACCTGCGCAACGCTGAAGGGGTGATCGAGTACACCAGCGAGACCCGCTTCTGGCCCACCGCGCAGGACTGGATCAGCACCCGCTTCACCATGCTGCGCGGCTCGATTCTGGGCTTCGTCGTGGGGGTGATCCCCGGCGCCGGCGCGACCATCGCCTCGCTCATGGCCTATTCCTTCGAGCGCAGCTCGTCGAAGCATCCCGAGCGCTTCGGCAAGGGCGAGATGGCCGGGCTCGTGGCGCCGGAAGCGGCCAACAACGCCGCCTCCTCGGGCGCGATGATCCCGCTCCTGACCCTCGGCATCCCCGGCTCGGCCTCGACCGCCGTGCTGCTCGCCGCCTTCCTGCTCTGGGGCCTGCGCCCGGGGCCGCTCTTCATGTCGCAAAACCCCGAGCTCGCCTGGGGGCTGATCGCCTCGATGTATCTCGGCAACATGGCGCTGCTGGCGATCAACATCTTCGCCATCCCGCTCTTCGTGCGGCTGCTGCGCGTGCCCTACCGCATCCTCGCCCCCGTGGTGGTGGTGGTCTGCACGCTTGGCACCTTCTCGGTCGCCAGCTCCTACATGGAGGTCTACATCATGTTCGCCGCGGGCATCGTCGGCTTCTTCATGCGGCGCTATGATTTCTCGCCAGCGGCGCTGGTGCTGGCGCTGGTCCTCGGCCCGCTCGCGGAAGAAGCGCTGCGCCAGACGCTGACCATCTCGCGCGGGTCGTTCGCGATCTTCGTGCAGCGTCCGGGCTCGATCTGGATCCTCGTGATCACGGTGGTGCTGGTCGTCGTGCTGCCGCTTTTCCAGAAGATCGGCAACTCAGCCTCGCGCGCCGAGAAGGCGGGCAGCTGAGCATGGCCGCGGCGGGCACGCGCATTCCCCAAAGCGAGCTGCGTGCGCTCGCCGCGGCAGCGTTCCGTGGCGCGGGGCTGTCGCCCGCCGCCGCCGAGGACACCGCCGAGATCCTCACGCTGGCGCAGATGATGGGCATCACCACCCACGGGCTCAACCGCGTGAAGAGCTACATCGCCCGGCTCGGGAGCGGCGGCATCGACGCCACAGCCCGCCCCCTGGTGGCGCATACGGCGCCCGCGCTGCTGCGGGTCGACGGCAACAACACCCTCGGCCCGGTGGTGATGCAGGCCGCCCTGCGCGCCACCATGGCCGCCGCGCGCGAAACCGGCATGGCGGCCGCCTTCTGCCGCCATTCCAACCATTTCGGCGCCGCAGCCCCCTATTGCCAGCTCGCCTGCGAGGCGGGCTTTGCCGCCATCCTCACCACCAACGCCACGCCGGTCATCCCGCCGGCAGGCGGGCGCGAGGGCCGGCTCGGCAACAACCCGATCGCGGTTGCGATGCCCCACCCCGACGGGGCGCACGTGATCTTCGATGCCGCGCTTTCGGTCAGCTCGCGCTCGGCGATCCGCCGTGCCCGCGACGAGGGCAAGCCGATCCCGCCGGATTGGGCCACCGACCGCGAGGGCAGGCCCACCACCGACGCGCAGGCGGCGCTCTCGGGCCTGCTGCTGCCGATCGGAGGCGCCAAGGGCGCCGGGTTGTCGCTCTCGATGGACCTGCTCGCGGGTCTGCTCGCCGGGGCGGCGTTTCTCGATGCCATCCCCGATCTCGAGGCCACGCCCGGGGCGCGGCAGGATCTGGGCCACATGCTCATCCTGATCGACGCCGACCGGCTGATGCCGGGGCCCGAGCGCGCGGCGCGGCTCGACGCCTTCCGCCACAGGCTGTGCTCGAGCGCGCCCAGCGACCCCGACACCCCGGTCCGGTTGCCCTTCGACCGCTCCCGCGCGCAGCTTGACGGCGCGCGCCGAGACGGCGTTCCCCTGCCAGAGGCGCTGCTGGAAACGCTGCGATCTGCGGCGCTGCAGACCGGTGGCGGAGATTGACCTTTGCTTCGCCTTGCCGCAGAGACATCACATGAGCGCGAAAGATCCCTATGCCTCACTGCCCGAGAAACTCTCGGAAAGCGTGAGAACCCTGAGCCAGATCGCCGTCGAGGCGATCGAGCAGCTCATCGTCGAGGGCGCGCTCCAGCCCGGCGAACGGATCAACGAAAGCCATCTCGCGACCCGGCTCGGCATCAGCCGCGGCCCGATCCGCGAGGCGTGCAAGACGCTGGCGCAGGCCGGGCTGCTCGAAGGTTTCACCAATCGCGGCATGTATGTCCGCACGCTCTCGGCCGAGGAAGCGCGCCAGCTCTACGAGCTGCGGGCGATTCTGGCGGGCTTTGCCGGGCGGCTGATCGTGCGCGAGGCGCCCGACGCGACGCTGGCGGCGCTGAGCGCCCTGCAGGAGCGCATGGACGCGGCGGTCGAGGCCTCGAATGCCGAGACCTATTTCCAGCTCAATCTCGAGTTCCACGAGGCGCTGGTCGCCGCCACCGGCAGCCCGCCCCTGATCGACAGCTACATGCGCACGGTCAAGCAGCTCCTGCTGACCCGCCGGCGCGGGCTGGTGACGGCGCGCAACATCGCGGTCTCGAACGCCGAGCATCACGGCATCATGTCGGCGCTGCTGGCGCGCGATGCCGATGCCGCCGAAGCCGCCATGCGCGGCCATGTCCAGAACGGGTTCGACCGGCTGCTCGGCAGCGACTGATCCCGCCCCACCCCGACCCATAACCGACACCCGCAGACCCCCGTGCAGCACCCGGCCCCCCCGCGCGGCCCTCCGGTCACGCGAACATAACAGGGAGGAGAACCATGATCATCGATTGCCACGGGCATTACACCACCGCGCCAAAGGCGCTGAACGCGTGGCGCGAGGCGCAGCTTGCCGCCAAGGGCGACACCAGCCAGCTCGACCATCCCGACGGGCCGCGGATCTCGGATGACGAGATCCGCGAGACCCTGCTGGCGGCGCAGATCCCGGTGCAGCGCGAACGCGGCGTCGACCTGACGCTGTTTTCGCCGCGCGCCGCGGCGATGGCGCACCACCTGGGCGACGAGGCGATCTCGATGGCCTGGTCGCGGGTCTGCAATGACCTGATCGCCCGCGTGGTCGAGCTGTTCCCGCAGGATTACGCCGCCGTCTGCCAGCTACCGCAATCGCCGGGCTGTGCGCCGGCCAACGTCATCCCCGAACTGCGCCGCTGTGTCGAGGAGCTGGGCTTTGTCGGCTGCAACCTCAACCCCGACCCTGCCGGCGGCTACTGGACCGATCCGCCGATGACCGACGAGTGGTGGTTCCCGCTCTACGAGGTGCTCGAAGAGCTCGACTGCCCGGCGATGATCCACGTCTCGGGCTCGTGCAACCCGAACTTCCAGTATTCCGGCGCCCATTACATCAACGGCGACACCTCGGTGTTCATGCAGCTGCTCGAAAGCGACCTGTTCGAGCGCTTCCCGAAGCTCAAGTTCATCATCCCGCATGGCGGCGGCGCGGTGCCTTATCACTGGGGCCGCTACAAGGGGCTCGCGATGGACCGGGGCCGCAAGCCGCCGGCCGAGATGATGGGCGAGAACCTGTTCTTCGACACCTGCGTCTACCACCAGCGCGGCATCGACCTGATGACCGAGATCGTGCCGGTGAAGAACGTGCTCTTCGCCTCCGAGACCTTCGGCGCGGTGCGCTCGAAAGATCCCGAGACCGGCATCCCCTTCGACCACACGCTGCACTACCTCGCCAACACCCCGCATCTGAGCGACGCTGATCGCGCCGCGATCCATTCGGGCAATGCCCTGCGGGTGTTCAGCCGGCTCAAGCGCTGAGCTTTGTGCGGAGGCGGTGCGCGCCGCCTCCGCGAACCTGTCAAAGCAGGCGGATCGGGCTGCCCGCATGCCATGCGGCGATGGCCTCGACGGTGTCTTCGTAGAATTGCCGCCAGCTCGCTTCGGTGACGTAGCCCAGATGCGGTGTCAGCAGCAGGCGCTCGCCGAACTCCTGCGCCGCGCGGCGCCAGGGATCGTCCGCCGGCAAGGGCTCGGTTTCGAACACGTCGATGCCGGCCAGCGCGGGCCGGCCGGCGCGCAGCCCTTCGAACAGCGCGTCGCGATCCACCAGCCCGGCGCGCGAGGTGTTGAGGAAGATCGCCCCCTCGGGCAGCGCCTCGAAAGCCGCGCGCCCGATCAGCCCGGCGCTGCGTTCTGAGAGCACCATGTGCACGCTCATCACGTCGGACCGCGCCGCCAGTGCCTCGAGGCTTTCGGCCCGCGCCACCCCCTGCGCCTCGGCCCGGGCATCGTCGAGATTGGGCGACCACCCCGCCACCTCCATGCCAAGCGCGCTCCCCAGCGCCGCCAGCTGCCCGCCGATATTGCCAAGCCCCACCAGCCCCAGCCGCAGCCCGGCAAGATCGCGCCCGGGCCGGCCCTGCCAACCGCCCTCCGCCAGCGCCGCGGCCTCCGGCAGCAGCCGACGCGACAACGCCAGCAGCAGCGCCAGCGTCAGCTCCGAGGTGGTGGTCTTGCGCGAGCGCGTGCCGCAGACCTCGACGCCGCGCGCCCGCGCCGCGCCGACATCAATGCTGAGGTTGCGCGCGCCGGTGGTCATGATCAGCCGCAGCTTTGGCAGCGCTTCGATCAGCTCGGCCGGGAACGGCGTGCGCTCGCGCATCAGGCAGACCACCTCGAAGGGGGCCAGTGCCTCGGCCACGCGCGCGCCAAGCGGCGCCCGGAACACGGTGATCTCGGCCCCGAGCCGCTCCCACTCGGCCATCTCCAAGGCGCAATCGGCGTAATCGTCGAGTACGGCAATCTTCATCGTCATCTCCTCCGGTCTCCGGACGCCCCGCCCCTCCCGGGCGTCCCCCTGCGGCACAGCCTAGGGCCGCCGCATACAGCCGCCAGAGGCAATGCGACCTGCGGTCAAACCCCCGGCGGCGCGTTGCCGAAACGCCCCTCTCAAAAGGGGCAATTGCCCGGAAACGTGGCTTTTTCACCGCTTCCCACCACCAGAGCGAGCGCCCGGATCAGCGGCGCGGAAACACCCGCCCGTCGAACAGCTTGCGCGTCGTCCGCAGGGTGCCGGCGCGCACCACCTGCCCGGCGTCGTCGCGCTCGAGCAGCACCTCCGCCGCGCCGGCCGGATGCTCGACCGCAAAGGTCTCGCCCTCGGGCAGAACCGCCAGCTCGGCCGCGGGAGAGCCCTCGAGCGTGCAGGCGGTGGCCACGCTCACGGCGGCAAACACCCCGATGGTGGCGTGGCAGCGATGCGGGATGAAACTGCGTGTGCTGATCACGCCTCCCGCTTGCGGCGGCGAAACCAGCGTCATCTTCGGCACCGACTTCTCGGTCATGTCGCCAAGCGCCATCATCGGCCCCGCTTGCAACCGGATCGCCTCGAGCCGCGCCTTGAGCGCGCTGTCCCCGTCGAGCGCTTCGCGGCTCTCGGTCCCGTCGATGCCAAGGTCGGAGGCGCGCAGGATCACGCAGGGCATGCCGTTGTCGATCAGAGTGCAGTCCACGCCCTCGATCATGTCGACCACGTTGCCGCTGGGCAGAAGCGCGCCGCACATCGAGCCCGCCAGCCCCTCGAACATCAGGGGCACCGGCGCATGATGGCCCGGCACGCCGTCGATGCGGGCGTCCCCGTCATAGGACACGCGACCGCCCGGGGTCTGCACCCGCGCCACCGCGATCTCTCCGGTGTTGCGCATGTGAATGCGCACCGGGGTCTCGTCCCCGGCCGGCGCCACCAGACCGCGTTCGATCGCGGTCGGGCCGACGCCGGCCAGGATGTTGCCGCAGCCCTGCGCGTCCGACACCAGCGGCTGATCGACGAAGACCTGCAGGAACAGGTAGTCGACATCCGCATCGTCGCGCGAGGGCGGGGAGAGCACGGCAACTTTCGAGGTCAGCGGGTCGGCCCCGCCGATACCGTCGATCTGGGCCGGGTCGGGAGAGCCCATGATCCGCAGCAGCAGATCGTCGCGCACCGCCGGATCCGGTGGCAGGTCCTCGGCAAGGAAATAGGCGCCCTTCGAGGTGCCGCCCCGCATCCAGAGACAGGGAATGCCCGCAATCTCGTCCACCATCCTTCGTTCCTCCCGACCCTGTGTCAGACCCCGGTCCAGGGCCTCAGATGTATTTCAGACCCTTTTCCGCCAGCCGCGGGCGCATGTTGTAGATATCGAGCCCGAGCTCGCCGGCGGCCAGCCGCTGGCGCTTGGCCTCCTCCGCGGCAAGCCGCGCCTCGGCCTTCTCGAGCACCGCCTCGGCCTCGGCGCGCCGCACCACGACCACGCCGTCATCGTCGGCCACGATCACGTCGCCGGCCTCGATGTTCTGGCCGGCGCAGACGATCGGCACGTTGACCGAGCCCAGCGTCTCCTTGACCGTGCCCTGCGCCGAGATCGCTTTCGACCAGACCGGGAAGCCTATCTGGGTGAGGTCGCGAATATCGCGCACGCCGGCGTCGATCACCAGCCCGCGGCAGCCCCGCGCCATGGCCGAGGTCGCCAGCAGGTCGCCGAAATAGCCGTTGTCGCAGGGCGAGGTCGGCGCCAGCACCAGGATGTCGCCCTCCTGCAGTTGCTCGATGGCCACGTGCACCATCCAGTTGTCGCCCGGCGCCGCCGAGATCGTCACTGCAGAGCCGGCGATCTGCGCGCCCGAGTAGATCGGCCGCATATAGCTCTGCAGACAGCCCTTGCGGCCCTGCGCCTCGTGCACCGTCGCCACGCCCGCGCGCCCCAGCGCCTCGATCACCGAGGCCTCCGCCCGCGCCACATCCTGAACCACAACCGCCATCGCCAAGCTCCTGCTCTTCTCTGGTTTCCAAATACCTCGGGGGAGTCGCGGCCCTGCCGCGACGGGGGCAGCGCCCCCTTCCGACCGCACCCGCCCCGCGATGTGCGGCGCGTCGCCCCTCGTCTCTCCCTGCCCCGCCCGGCGCCACGCCGGACAACGGCCCTCCGCAATCACGAGCGCCCCGGCGCGGCCACGCCGCCCCCGGAGCCGTCTCGTCTCAGTCCCGCTTCACCGGCGGCGTGCCGTGGGTGTGGAAGCTCTCGATCGTCTTCAGCCCCCAGGCCTGGCCCTTCATCCGGTCGGCCTGCGTCCAGCACACCGGCTTCCAGTCCGGCGCGAGGATCAGCCGCGCGCCCGCGTTGGCCAGCTCCACCCGGTTGCCCGCCGGTTCCCAGACGTAGAGGAAGAACGTGCCCTGCACCGCGTGCTTGTGCGGGCCGGTCTCGATATGCACGCCGTTCTGCAGGAAGATATCCGCCGCGCGCAGGATGTCCTCGCGCTGATCCGTGGCATAGGTCACATGGTGCAGACGCCCCTGCCCGCCGCCATGCTCCTCGGTGCAGGCAAGATCATAGGTCTTGTTGTTCACGGTGAACCAGCAGCCGCCAAGCCGCCCGTTGTCGAGCTCGATATATTCCGTCACCCGGCTGCCGAGGCAGGTCTCCATGAAGCGCTTGAACTCGGTGACATCCTCCGAGAGCAGGTTCAGGTGGTCGATGCGCCGCGGTGCAGCACCATCGAAGGCCGAGGCGGTGTTCTTCAGCGCCGCCTTCTCGGCCGCGTCCTGCGCCTCGTACCAGTTGGTGTCGTAATAGATCTCGAAGACGTGGCCGAACGGATCCTCGAAGCGGAAGGCACGGCCGTGGCTGAGATCGCCCTCGGTCCAGCCATGCACCTTGTAGCCCGAGGCCTCGATCGCCGCGGCCCGGCGCTCCAGCGCCTCCGGCGAGGCGGCGCGGTAGCCGATATGGCCGACGCCGGTGGTCCCGGCGCGGGTCAGCTTCAGGGTGCAGTATTCGTAATCGTCCCAGGCGCGCAGATAGGCGCTGGTCTTGTCCTGCCCCGACAGTTTCAGCCCGTAGATCCGGGTGAAGAAATCGAGGCTCTCCTCGAACTTGTCGGTGAGCATCTCGACATGGCCGAGATGGGCGATGTCGAAGCTGGGGTTGGTCGGCTGGGTCATGTGTCTCCTCCGAGGGGCGGGATCTCCGCCATGAAGACCGGCCGTTCGCGCATGTGTCGGTCTGGTCAGAATGAAACCCGCCGCGCCATCCCCATAACGCGGCGGGGGCAGTGTTCAGAGCTCGTCGACGGTGCGCGGGAAAATCGACTGGAATCCTTCCGCGTACTTGCAGTCGCGCCCACCGGACTGCCCGCCGGAATTGCGCTTGAAATGGTTCGCCCGTTGCTGCGCAACACGGGTGTAGTATTCCCACAGGTGGATCTGACCCTCGTTGCACTCCATCGCGCGGCGCTTCTTCTCCCAGACCGGGGTGATGTCGAGGAAGGTGTCGGGCTTCCAGCCCATCTGCTCGGTCTGGTGCGGCTCGAAGAGGTAGAGCTGCGGCGCGCCGAGCACCTTTTCACCGGGATTGTGGCCCCAGGCCTGGGCGATCATCCGGCACTCGAGCGACACCTGCGACATGTACATGTGATCGGTGTTGTAGGGATCGTATTGCGAGTGGCTCATCATGAAGCTGGGCTGCACCTTGCGGATCAGGTCGACGAGCTCGTACTTGTCGTCCTGGTCGAGATGCAGCGGGTAGTCGCCCTTGTCGAAGCACACCAGCTCGTGCACGCCGAGCGCCTCGGCGGCGTTCTCGGCCTCGCCGCGGCGGATGTCCTTCACCTGCTGCAGCGATTTTCCTTCCTTCCACAGGCGGGCGCTCTCGCCGCGCTCGCCGAAGGACAGGCAGGCGACCGTCACCTCGTAGCCAAGCTCGGCGTGCAGCGCGATGGCGCCACCGCAGCGCCAGACAAAATCGGCAGCGTGGGCGCTGATGACGAGCGCCGTCTTCTTTGCGGTCATGGATATCTCCTCCGAAACGGTTGCCAAGCTTGTCTCACAGACGCCGCGAGGGCGGCAATTTCGAAACCCGTGCCCTTGCATAACTTCTTGCTATTCCGGCTTGGCTGGACAACACTCGAAACGGCCATGTCGACGGCGTTCTTTCAGCGCCGCGAAACGCGAACGGCGACTTGTCGCGCGAGCGGAAAACAATCGAAGGCTGTGCCATGATCTCGAGAAATCTGCGTCATCTCAGGGTGTTCCTCGCGGTGGCGGAGCTGGGTTCGCTCACCGCCGCCTCGGACCGGGCGCGGGTCTCGCAGCCGGCGGTGACACAGGCGCTGCGCAAGCTCGAAACCGAGGCCGGCGGGGCGCTGTTCGACCGCACACGGCAGGGGGTGTTCGCAACCGAGCGCGGAGAGCTGCTCGGCGTGCGGGTGCGGCGCGCCTTCGCCCGGCTCGACCCGGTGCTGGCCGAGCTGTCGCCGCGCCTCTCGCTGACCACCACCAGCGCCCAGCTCACCGCGTTGATCGCCGTGGCCGATGCCGAGAACTTCACCCTCGCCGCCCGCCGCCTCGGGCTGGCGCAACCCACCGTACACCGCGCGGTCTCGCAGCTCGAGACCGAGGCCGGGCAGGCGCTGTTCGAGCGCCGCCCGCACGGGCTGGTGCCCACCCGCACCGCGCTGGCCGTGGCGCAGGCGGCACGGCTAGCCTTTTCCGAGCTCGAGCAGGCCGAGGCCGATCTGGCCGAACTCGATGGCCGCGAGGCGGGACGAATCGTCATCGGAGCGCTGCCACTGGCGCGCTCGGTGCTGCTGCCGCAGGCGCTGGCGCGCTTCCGCGTGCAACGCCCGCGCCAGAACCTGCGGGTGGTCGACGGGCTCTACAGCGACCTGCTCACCGGGCTGCGGCGCGGCGATCTCGACCTGCTGATCGGTGCGCTGCGCGACCCGCTTCCCATTGCCGATGTCACGCAGGAGCGGCTCTTCGACGACCGGCTGATGGTGGTGGCGCGCCCCGGGCACCCGCTGGCGGAGGCCCGCGCGCTGACGCCCGAAAGCCTTGTGCATCATCAATGGGTGGTGCCGCGCGCCGGCACGCCCTCGCGGGGGCAGTTCGACGCGGTCTTCGGCGCCCTGAAGACGGGCATGCCTGAGAGCGTGATCGAGGCCGGATCGATCCTGTTCATGCGCGAATTTCTCGTGCGGGGTGAGGGGCTTGGCTGTATCTCCGCGGCACAGGCCGAAGCCGAGGTCGCCCGCGGCCTGCTGGCGCGGATCGACATGCGGGTGGCATGGCCGGCACGGCCCATCGGCCTCACCCTGCGCGAAGACTGGGTGCCGACCCAGGCCCAGGCGCTGCTGCTCGACCTGATGCGCGACGAAGCGGCAATCCAGAGATCATCATAGCGAAAACTTATCCAAGTTCACCCTCTTTGAATTGGCGGCAAGCGGGCCGCGGGGTCAATAAGAACGGCGTCTTCAGGCTTTAAGCCAGACCCCACGCATTCGGGAGGAAACCATGCGCTTCAGCACTATCACCGCCGCGGCGGCCCTCGGCCTCTGCGCATCCGCAGCCCTTGCGGAAGACATGAAATTCGCCAACTTCATGCCGCCGACCCACCCCTATGTCGAAGGCGCCTTCCAGCCCTTCGCCGACATGGTGGGCGAGAAGACCGGCGGCGAGCTGACCGTCACGCTCTATAACGGTGGCGAGCTTGGACCGGGCCCGGTCGAGCAGTATTCCCGCGTGGTCGACGGCGTCGCCGAGTTCGCCATCTCGCTGCCCGGCTACACCGCGTCGACCTTCCCGCTGACGCTCACCGCCGAGCTGCCCGACGTGGTCGAGGAAGACACCGGCACCGCGAAGATCTGGGAGAACATCGACCTGTTCGCCCCCGAGTACCGCCGCGTGAAGCTGGTCTCGCTCTGGTCCTCGGCCGAGAACGTGCTCTACATGCGCGACACCCCGGTGCACAGCCTCGACGACCTCTCGGGCAAGAAGATCCGCGTGCCCTCGCGCAACACCGGCAAGCTGGTCGAAGCCTGGGGCGCCACCCCGGTCTCGATGCCGGTGACCGAGATCTACAACGCCATGCAGACCGGCGTGATCGACGGCGCCATGATCGACGCCACCGCCACCCGCGCCTTCCGCCTTGGCGAAGTGGCCGATTACCTGACGCTGGGCTTCGAGACCACCAACTCGCCGTTCTTCATCCTGATGAACCGCGACGCGTGGGAGGGCCTCTCCGCCGAGGAGCAGGCCGCCGTCGAGGCCGCCGGGCGCGAAGCTTCGGTTCTGGGCAACCAGGTGCAGCTGACCGTCGCCGCAGGTGGCATCGAGGCGTTCCGCGAGATGGACGGCAAGCAGGTCATCGAACTGAGCGCCGAAGAGGCCGCGCCGTTCAACGAGGCCGCCCTCAAGGTGACCGAAGAGGTCGTCGCCGAGGCCGGAGCCGACGCGCAGGCCATCGTCGACGCGCTGGCCGACTGATGGACGCCCTTCACGAAACCGCCTGGGCGAGGCTTCTCGGCCGGGCGACCCTGGCGCTGACCTGGGTCGGCGGGCTCTGCCTGCTGGGCATGATGGCGCTGATCTTCGTGGGCGTGTTCATGCGCTACGCGCTGAACCAGCCGATCCTGGGCCTCAACGAAATCATCCAGCTTGCCGCGGTGGCGCTGGTGATGACCGCCCTGCCCTATTGCACCGCCCGCGGCGGCCATGTCGGCGTCGACGTGTTCGACCGCGCCATCGGCCGCTGGGGCCGCCTCGTCGGCGACGTGCTGAGCCGGGTGCTCTCGGGCTACGTGCTCTCGGTTCTGTGCCAGCGCGCCACCCTTAAGGCGCTCGATGCGCTGGAATGGGGCGACGCCACCAATATGCTGGGCCTGCAGATCTGGCCCTTCTACGCCATCCTCGCCGCCGGCACCGCGCTTTGCGTGCTGATCTTTGCCGCCGAGCTCGTCCTCATCCTGACCGGGAAAGGGCCCAAGACATGACCGAGACCCTTGCGGGCGTGATCGGTATCGCCTTCCTGTTCCTTCTGATGATCCTGCGCACACCGGTGGCCTTCGCCATGCTGCTGGTCGGATTCTTCGGCTATTGGTCGCTCGAGGGCTTCCGCTCGGCCGGCGCTGTGCTGCTGACCGAGAGCTATTCCGCGGTCTCGAGCTACTCGCTGATCGTGGTGCCGATGTTCATCCTGCTGGGCAACATCTCCTCGGCGGCAGGCTATTCGCGCGGGCTCTACGACGCCGCCTATGCCTGGGTCGGGCGATTCAAGGGCGGGCTGGCCTCGGCCTCGGTGCTGGGCTGCGCGGCGTTCTCCGCCGTCTCGGGCTCCTCGGTCGCCACCGCCGTCACCCTCGGCAAGGTCGCCCTGCCCGAGATGCGCCGCCTTGGCTATGCCGACAGCCTCGCCACCGGATCCATCGCCGCCGGCGGCACGCTGGGCTTCCTGATCCCGCCCTCGACCGGCTTCGTGCTCTACGCCATCCTCACCGAGGAAAGCATCGGGCGGCTGTTCATGGCGGGCATCCTGCCGGGTCTGCTCTTGATGGCGCTCTTCATGGCGACGATCTGGCTGATCTCGACCCTCTCCCCCGAGGCCGGCCCGCGCGGCGCCGCCGTGCCGCTGGTCGAGCGCTTCGCCGCGCTCAGGGAGGCCGGGCCGCTGATCGGGGTCATCGTGCTGTCGATCGGCGGCATCTACGTAGGCGTTTTCACCCCGGTCGAGGCCTCGGGCATCGGCGCGGGCCTCGTGCTGATCCTGGCGCTGGCGCAGCGCCGGCTGAGCTTCGCCATGCTCAAGCTCGCGCTCCGCGACACGCTGCAGACCTCGGCCATGCTCTACATGATCGTGATCGGCGCCAACGTGCTGAACCCGTTCTTCGCGGTGACCCACATCCCGGCCACGCTGGGCGGCGGGCTCGAAACGCTGGGGCTCGGCGCCTATGGCACGCTGATCGTGATCCTGCTGGCCTATGTGGTGCTGGGCATGTTCATGGACGGGCTGTCGATGCTGGTCATCACTATTCCGATCGTGTTCCCGGTGATCACCAGCTTCGGCTTTGATCCGATCTGGTTCGGGGTGGTGGCGGTGATTGTCATCGAGATGGGCATGATCACGCCGCCCGTCGGGCTCAACGTCTTCGTGGTGCGGGGCGTGGCCGAGGGCGTGACGCTCGGCACCGTGTTCCGCGGCGTGTTCCCGTTCCTGCTGGCGATGATCGCGGGGCTGGTGCTGATCATCGTGTTCCCGCCGATCGCCACCGCGATCCCGGACTCGATGTTCAACTGACGCATCGAGGGTCCGTCGTTCCAGACGTGCCAGCCCTTGCGGGTTGCCCCGGGACACCACCTGCCGGGCGTCGGTCAAGGGCCGTGCACGACGGCAATGGGCGTCTCGATGCGTGGAAGCTGAGGGAACGAGTGCCGCTAGAGCCCGGCTGTCGCGCGTGCCTTGAGCATGTCGCAGAGCCGGGCGGCCTCGGCGGGCAACTGGCCATGTTCACGCATCACCAGTCCGAACCGCCGCGTGACCTCGGGCTCGACCAATTCGCGCAGCACCACCTCGTCGCCAGCGCCAAGCGGTACCGCCGCCAGCGGCAGCGGCGCCACGCCGAGCCCCGTGCGCACCATCTCGAGCGAGGTCGATGTGCGCTGCACCTCGGCGCTCCAGTAGAGCGTCAGCTTGTGCCGGGCGAGCGCCCGGTCGATCAGCGCGCGGTTGCCGCTTCCCTGCGTCGGCAGGATCAGCCGGTGCGCCGCGATCTCCTGCCAGCGGACCGCGCCCGCCCGTGACAGCGGATGACCGCGCGGCACCGCCAGCACGATGCGGTCGTCGAGCAGGGTCTCGAAGCGCAGGCCGGGATCGTCGGTGATGTGCGAGCTGACGCCAAAATCTGCCTCCCCCGCCAGCACCGCCTCGGCGACCTCGTTGGCCAGCAGGTCGAGGACGCGCAGCCGGGCCCGCCCGCCGGTGCCGAACAGCCCCGCCGCCGGGATCAGCAGGCGCGGGATCGCGCTCGGCACCGTGGCGATGGTGACGATGGCCGAGGTCTGATGCCGGAAGCGCGCCGTCTCGTCCTGCATCTCGCGCAGGCTCTCGCGGGCATCGTCGAGCATGCTCTGGGCGCGGGCGCGAAAGCGCTTGGCGGCGAAGGTCGGACGCACCGAGCGGGTGGTGCGCTCGAAAAGCGCGGGGCCAAGCTCGTCCTCGAGCCCGCGGATGCGCCGGGTCAGCGTCGATTGCGAGACCCCCAGATGCCGGGAGGCGGCGACGAAGGAGCCGGTCTCGTAGAGCACGAGAAAGGCTTCGAGATCGGCGAAGTCGAAATTGATGCGCATTTCGGCATAATCACGAAAACAATTGCAATTATCAATAGAACACCGCGCTGCTACTTTCCTGCAGGCAAGGAAGGCAGACCGTGACCAACAGATCAGACCCCACCGACCCCTACGACATCGTGGTGCTTGGCGGCGGCAACGCCGCGCTCTGCGCCGCGATCACCGCCGCCGAGGATGGCGCCAAGGTGCTCATGCTCGAGGCCGCGCCCAAGGCCTATCGCGGCGGCAACTCGCGCCACACCCGCAATTTCCGCTGCATGCATGACGGCCCGCTCTCGGTGCTGGTCGAGAGCTACGACGAGGACGAGTATTTCGCAGACCTCATGCGCGTGACCGCCGGGCGCACCGACGAGGGGCTCGCCCGCATGGTGATCCGGCAGTCGCAGGAGTGCCTGCCGTGGATGGAGGCCCACGGCGTGCGCTTCCAGCCCTCGCTGTCGGGCACCCTGTCGCTGGCGCGGACCAACGCCTTCTTCATGGGTGGCGGCAAGTCGCTGGTGAATGCCTATTACCGCACCGCCGAGGCGCTCGGGGTCGAGGTGCTCTACGACGCGCCGGTGACCCATGTGGCCCTCGAGGGCGACCGGATCACCCGGGTCGAGTACGAGCACGACGGCCAGCCATGCGCGCTGCGCCCCAAGGCGGTGATCGTCGCCTCGGGCGGCTTCCAGGCCGATATCGACTGGCTCGCCGATGCCTGGGGCCCGCCGGCGCGCAACTTCCTGATCCGCGGCACGCCCTACAACCGCGGCACCGTGCTGCGCGACCTGCTCGATCAGGGCGTGACCTCGGTCGGCGACCCGACCCAGTGCCACGCCGTCGCCATCGACGGGCGGGCGCCGAAATATGACGGCGGCATCGTCACCCGGCTCGACTGCGTCCCCTTCTCCATCGTGGTGAACAAGGAGGGCGAGCGGTTCTACGACGAGGGCGAGGATGTCTGGCCCAAGCGCTATGCGATCTGGGGCCGGCTGGTGGCCGCGCAGCCCGCTCAGGTGGGCTATGCCATCATCGACTCGCGCGCGCTGCCGCTGTTCATGCCCTCGGTTTTCCCGCCGATCCAGGCCGATACGCTCGAAGAGCTGGCCGAGAAGATGGGCCTGCCGCCCGACCGCGTGGCCGAGACGGTGGCGCGCTTCAACGCCGCCTGCGGCGACACCTCCGGCTTTCATCCGACCGAGCTCGACGGTGTTGCCACCACCGGGCTTGAGCCGCCCAAGACCAACTGGGCGCGGCCAATCACCGAGCCGCCCTTCTACGGTTACAGCCTGCGCACCGGCGTGACCTTCACCTATCTCGGGCTCAAGGTCGACGAGACCGCGCGCTGCAGCACCGAGCGTGGCCGCATCGAGAACCTCTGGGCCGCCGGCGAGACCATGGCGGGCTCGATCCTCGGACAGGGCTACCTCGCGGGCTACGGGATGACCATCGGAACCGTGTTCGGCCGGATTGCCGGACGGGAGGCCGCAAACCATGTACGATAACCCCATCGAAGAAGTTCGCCGCCAGGCGCAGATCTGCAATTCCTGCCGCTATTGCGAGGGCTATTGCGCCGTGTTCCCGGCGATGCATGCCGAGCGTTTCTTCGCGGATGGTGACCTGACTCAGCTCGCCAATCTCTGCCACAACTGCCAGAACTGCTATCACGCCTGCCAATACACGGCCCCGCACGAGTTTGACCTGAACCTGCCCGGCGCGCTGGCCGAACTGCGGCAGGAGAGCTGGGAGGAGGCGAGCTACCCGGCGGCGCTCGGACGGGCGTTTCCCCGCAACGGATCGCTGATCGCGCTGGCGACGGTGCTCGCCATGGCGCTGCTGTTCTGGGCGGCGCGCCACCTGCCCGGCGAGGGCGAGGGCTTTTACGCGGTGATCGCCCACAACGCGCTGGTGGCGATCTTCCTGCCAGCCTTCGTGCTGCCGCTGCTGGCCCTTGCGGTGGCGCTGCAGCGCTACTGGGCCCGCGTCGGGGGCGAGCGGCTGCATCTGTCGGATGTCCGCGCGGCCTTTGCCTCAGCGGCGACCATGCGCAACCTTGCCGGCGGCCATGGCGACGGCTGCAATTTCGAGGCCAAGGACGTGTTCTCGCACCGGCGCCGGATCTACCACCAGCTGGTGATGTACGGCTTCCTGCTCTGTTTTGCCGCCACCTCCACCGGCACGATCCTGCATTACGGCTTCGGGATCGAGGCGCCCTACCAGCTGTTCTCGCTGCCCAAACTCTTCGGCATCACCGGCGGGCTCGGGCTCTGCATCGGCACCGCGGGGCTCATGCATCTCAAGATGCGCGCCAACCCTGCGCTGCAGGCCCCCGCGATCCGCGGCGGCGAGTTCGGCTTCATCGCGTTGCTCTTCGCGGTCAGCGCCTCCGGCCTTGGGCTCTATGCGCTTGGCGGCACCGTCGCGCTCGAGCCGCTGCTGGCGCTGCATCTGGGCACCGTCCTCGCCTTCTTCCTGCTGACGCCCTATTCCAAGATGGCGCATGGCTTCTTCCGGCTCGCGGCGCTGCTGCGCGACGCGCAGCGCAAGCGCTGAGCCGCACGATGCGTGCCATAGCGCAGGCTTATGGCCGTATCGTCATTTCGTTTTTGGTGCGCCGGAGAACGGCGGTTAACACTATGTTCAGACACGCAATCCCATCGCCGGACGCTTTAGATGGCCCCTGCACGAACCACCCCGGACACCGCGCCTGCCGCTCTGCCTGCCAGCACCGACCTGATCGTGCTCGGCAGCGGCGCGGCGGGGCTGACCGCCGCGCTCACCGCGGCGCTCGGCGGGCTGAGCTGCCTCGTGCTGGAACAGACGCCGCGCATCGGCGGCACCTCGGCCCGGTCCTCGGGCACGGTCTGGGTGCCGGGCAACCGCCATGCGGGCGGCGACGCCGATCTGAGCGAGGCGGCGCGCTATCTCGACGCGCTGGTGGGCGAAAACGCCGCGCCGGAGCTGCGCGCGGCCTTCCTGCGCGACGCGCGGCGGATGCTTGACGACCTTGGCACCCGCGCCGGGCTGGCCTTCCGCCCGCTGACCGGCGCGCAGGATTACCGCCCCGACCTGCCCGGCGCGGCACCGGGATCGCGCGCGCTGGAGCCCCTGCCCTTCGATGGCCGCACGCTCGGCACCGAGTTCGCCCGGCTCGGGGCACCACTGCGCGAGCTGATGCTCTTCGGGCAGATCATTATCAGCCGCGCCGAGGCCTCCGAGCTTCTGCGCGCCGACCGCTCGCCGCAGGCCGCGCTGGCGGGGCTGCGCCTGCTGCTGCGCGCCGTGACCGACCGGCTGCGCGGCTATCCCAGGGGCACCCGGCTGGTGATCGGCAACGCGCTGGTCGCGCGGCTCTACGCCGCCTGCCGCGAGCTGGGCGTGCGGGTCGAGACTGGCGTGCAGACCGAGCGGCTTCTCCGCGACGGCGGGCGGGTCACCGGCGTGGCGCTGGCCTCGGGCGAGGAGATCGCGGCGCGGCAGGGCGTGGTTCTGGCGGGCGGTGGCTTTGCCGCAAGCAAAGCGATGCGGGCCGAGCAGATGCCAAGCCCCGTGCCCCCGGCCACCCCCGCGGCAGAGGGCTCCGATGGCTCGACGATCCGGCTCGGGCTCGAGGCGGGCGGCGACCTCGGGCCGCCCAGCGTCGACAACAGCCTGTGGTTTCCAAGCTCGCTCTTCCCGCGCGCCGATGGCAGCATCGCGCCCTATCCGCATATCGTGCTCGACCGCGCCAAGCCCGGCTCGATCATCGTCGGTCGGGATGGCCGCCGCTTCGCCAACGAGGCGCTGCCCTATCACTACTTCGTCCGCGAGATGTATCGCGCCAATGGCGAAGGCCGCACGATCCCGGCATGGATGATCTGCGACCGACGCTTCATCGCCCGCTACGGTCTTGGCGCGATCCGGCCCCGGACCCCGTGGCTCGGCCCCTACATCAGGCGCGGTTATCTCGTCACTGCCGAGGATGCCGGAGCGCTGGCGCGCAAGCTTGCAATGCCACCCGAGGCCCTCACCGAGACGCTGGCGCTGGTAAACGCCGATGCGATCACCGGCACGGACACCGCGTTCGGACGGGGCGAGAGCGCCTATGACCGGGCGCTTGGAGATCCCGGGCACCGCCCCAACCCGTGCTTCGGCGGGATCGGGACGGGGCGGCTCTTTGCGGTGCGCCTCTGGCCGACACCGCTCGGCACCAGCCGCGGGCTGGTGACCAACGCGCAGGCGCAGGTTCTGGATGGCCGGGGAGAGGTCATCGCGGGGCTCTATGCCTGCGGCAACGACATGCACTCGCCCTTCGGCGGCGAGTATCCCGGAGCGGGCGCGCAGCTCGGGCTGGGGATGACATTCGGGTGGTGCGCCGGACGGCACGCCGCCGGACAGGACACATGAGGGAGGAGAACCCATGACGAAACGCAAGGGCGGCGAGGTCATCACCGATCGCCTGATCTCGGAGGGCATCGACCATGTCTTCGGCATCTGTGGCCACGGCAATGTCGGCCTGCTGGATTGCATGCACGAGCGCCGTGACGAGCTGAAGCTCATTTCGCCGCGCCACGAGCAGACCGCGGTACACATGGCCGACGGCTATTTCCGCGTCTCGCACAAACCCGCCGCGACGCTGACCTCGACCGGGCCGGGCTCGGCCAACCAGATCATGGGGCTGGCGGTGGCGCAGACCGACAGCTCGGCGGTGCTGGCGATCACCGCCAACGTGCCGACCTCGCAGTTCAACCGCGCGCCGTTCCAGGAGCTGAACCGCCACAACCAGGCGGATTTCAACAACGTCATCCGCCCGGTGGTGAAGCGCTCGTTCCAGCCGACGCGGGTCGAGATGCTGCCGCTGGCGATGCGGCAGGCGATGCAGGAGATGACCACCGGGCGCCCCGGGCCGGTCAATCTCGATATCCCCTACAACCTCTTCCAGGAAGAGGCCGAGGTGCCGGACGAGCCCATCGGCAACGGCTTCGGCAAGCGCCGCAGCGGCGCCAGTGCCGAGGACGTGGTCACCGCCGTCGACATGCTGCTCGCCGCCGAGCGCCCGGTGATCTTCATCGGCCACGGCATCACCCTGTCGGAGGCCGGCAAGGAGCTGACCGAGCTGGCGCACCTGCTCAACGTGCCGGTGATCTCCTCGCCCAACGGCATGGGCGCGATCGACATGGAAGACCCGCTGTCTCTGGGCTTCATCGGCCGCAACGGCGCCTACCAGGCCAACCAGGCCGGGCGCCACGCCGATCTGGTGCTGGCCATCGGCGCGCGCTTCGACGACCGCTCGGCCTCGTCGTGGAAGCCGGGCTATTCGTGGAACTTCCCGCACACCAAGCTGGTGCATGTGGATGTCGATCACGCCGAGATCGGGCGCAACTACCAGCCCGACCTGCCGATCCTCGCCGATGCCCGCAGCTTTCTGCGCCAGATCCTCGCCGAGATCGCCACCCGCGATCTGGACGGCACCGCCCGGCTCGAGGGCTGGGCCAGCGACATCGCCGGCTGGCGCAGCGAGTGGGAGGCCTTCATCGCGCCCAACTGGGGCAGCGAGGCGGTGCCGATCTCGCCCTTCCGCATGGTCGAGGAGTGTCAGAAGGTGCTGCCGCACGACGCCATCCTGTCGCTCGATTCCGGCGTGCATCACAACTGGTACATGCAGTTCTGGAAGGCCCGGAACCCGCAATCGATGCTCAACACCTGGGGCTATTCCGGCATGGGCTTCGGCCCGAGCGCGATCCTCGGCGCCAAGCTCGCGGCGCCCGAGAAGGTCTGCGTCTCGATCAGCGGCGATGGTGGCTTCACCATGGTGCCGCATGTGCTCTGCACCGCGGTGGAATACAACATCCCCGTGGTCTGGGTGGTGTGGAACAACTTCGCCTGGGGCGCCATCCGCGACCTGCAATACGGCTATTTCGAGGGCCGCGAATACGGCACCGGCTTCTACCAGGGCGACAACAAGACCCCCTACAATCCCGATTTCGCCGCCTGGGCGCGGGCCGCGGGGGTGGCGGGCTACACCGTCAAGCGCCCCGGCGATTTCGCCGGCACGCTGGAGGAGGCCATCGCGCTCAACCGGCCGGCGCTGATCGACGTGCATGTCGATGCCGATATCCGCCCGCCTGCCACCGGCTCGTGGGAGCTGCCGCCGCTGAAGCCGAAAGAGCCGGTCTTCGGCACGCCCTGGCGGCCCTGAGACAGACCCGAGGAGGAGGACACCCGATGCCCGACCAAACCCCCGCGTACAAGACCGTGATCCGCAACATCGCCGAAGAGCCGTGGCAGCAGTTCCCGGCGCATTACGGCTCGGCCCTGTCGAAGGCGCTGGTGCATCCCGACACCACCGGATCGCGCCAGATCGACTACCGGATCTCGACCTACCAGCCGATGGCCTATGTCGAGCGGCATGTGCACAAGGTGCAGGAGCAGGTCTATCACATCCTCGACGGCGAGGGGCTGATGGAGATCGGAGAGGAGCGCCACGTGGTACGCAAGCACGACGTGATCTTCATCACGCCCGGCACCTGGCATTCGATCCAGAACACCGGGCTGGGCGACCTGACCTTCATCGTGGTGACCACTCCGGTCACCGACGAATGAGCCACCGCCCGGGACGGCTGGTCAGGCCGTCTCGGGCTCTTCCGTCCGCTGCAGCCGCTTGGGGCTGGGGCGCTCGAGAAAGCCGATGCCGTCCGAGCGCGCCACCAGCTCCTCGACCACGATCTTCAGCTCCTGCGCCACCGCGGTCGAGGCCGAGGTGATGATGTCGGGCGGCAGGGAATACAGGAAGTTCGAGCGCCGCAGCTGCGCGTCGCTCACCCGCAGCCGGCGAAACGCCCGCCCGCGCGCGCTTTCCTGCATCACCGCGCCCATCGGCTTGATCGTGCCGCCGATATTGTCGTTCACGCAGCTCATCAGCAGCGACAGCGAGTCGATCTCGGCCACCACGTTGGGCGACAGCGCCCGGCTCTCGAACTCGGCCTCGATGCGCCGGCGCAGCCCGTGGCCCGCGGTGGGCAGGATCAGCGGCACCTCGGCGATCTCGGCCATGGTGACATCCTCGCGCCCGCGCAGCAGATCGCTCGTCGCAGGCAGGATCAGGAACAGCTCCTCGACCATCAGCGGATCCACCGACAGCTCGTCGGTGTTGTCGCGCGAGAACAGCACCGCGAGATCGAGCCGGTTCTGCCGGATCAGCGTATCAAGATGGCCGCTCATCGCCTCGACCACGTTGATCGAGATGCCGGGGTAGTTCTCGCGCACCCGCTTGACCAGCGGCAGACCGATCGCCGCCACCGTTGTCGCCGGCAGGCCGATCGAGACCACGCCCTTGACCTGACCATCCTCGGAGCGCGCGATGGTCATGGCGTGTTCGAACTGGCGCAGGATCAGCTTGGACTGATGATAGAGCGAGCGCCCGGCCTCGTTCGGGGTGACCCCCTTGGGCGAGCGCACCAGCAGCGCCTTGCCAACCTGGTCCTCGAGCTTGGCCACCTGCTGGCTGAGCGCCGGCTGGGCGATGTGCAGGCTTTTCGAGGCGCGCGAGAGGCTGCCCTTCTCCACGATCTCGACGAAATATCTGAGCTGTCTGATGTCCATGGCAGAGCCTATCATCGCGCGGGGCCATATGCCTAGCTTATATGCCCTTCCGAATTCCATATTTTTGCGGGAAAATTCGGGCTGATACGCTCCCCCCATGGGACCCGCGAAAGGGGTCTCCATATCTGGGAGGAGACAATGAAGCTTTATCAGAACTCGCTGAATGCGGGGCGCAAGAGCGTGCTCACACGCCGCACCGCACTGAAGCTCGCCGGCGGCACCGTGGTCGCCACCGCGCTCGGCGCACCGGGGATCGTGCGGGCGCAGAGCGGGCCGATCCGCATCGGCCACCTGACCCCGATGACCGGCTTTCTCGGCACCCTGGGAGGCTGGGCGGTGGAGGGCGCCCAGCTTGCCGTGCAGGAGATCAACGCCGCCGGCGGCGCCGCCGGGCGTCAGATCGAGCTGATGAGCGAGGATTCCATCAACCCCGAGAACGGCGCCACCAAGGCGCAGCGCATGCTCGAGCGCGACGGGGCGGATTTCATCCTCGGCGAGATCAGCTCGGCGACCTCGCTGGCGATCTCCGAGGTCGCGGCGCGCAACGAGAAGCTCTTCGTCGCGGTCGGTCCGCGCTCGGACGTGCTGCGCGGCGAGCGCTGCTCGCCCTACATGTTCTGCACCGACATCCCCAACACCGCCATGGTCAACGCGGTTGGCACCGCGCTCAAGCAGGATGGCATGGTCTCGAGCAAGAAGTTCTACACCATGACCGCCGATTACGTCTTCGGCCATGACCTGCTGGCGGCGGCCAAGAACTTCTTTGCCGCGAACGATGCCGAGCTCATCGGCGACGAGCTGATCGCCACCGACGTGACCGATTTCAGCCCGTTCATCCTGAAGATCCGCCAGGCCAACCCCGACGTTGTCTGCCTCAACCTCGCGGGCAACCAGGTCACCAACTTCGTCAAGCAATATGCCGAGTTCGGCCTGCCCTACCCGATGGTGGGCTTCAACCTCAACACCGCCGATGCCTGGGCCGCCGGGGTGGGCAACCTCTCGGGCACCTGGCCGACGGTCTGGCTCGACAGCATCGACACGCCCGAGAGCAAGGCCTTTGTCGAGCGCTTCCAGGCGGCTTACGGCAAGGTGCCGGAGAACCACGCCTGGATCTCGTATATCGCGGTGCAGATCGCCGCGAAGGCGATCAACGAGACCGGCAGCGCGGCCACGCCCGACATGATCGAGTATCTCGAGTCGGGCGCCAAGTTCGACATCATGAAGCCGCGGCAGGCCTATTTCCGGCCCGAGGATCACCAGCTGATCCAGGAGGCCTATGCCTTCACCGTCGACGAGGGCGCGGACGACGTGCACGCCATGCTCAAGCTCGACGGCGCGGTGCCGGCCTCCGATCAGCCGCTCGACTCGATCTACCCCTCGGTCGAGGGCGGCGCCTGCAAGCTCTGACATCCCGGGCCGCGTCGCGGGAGCTTCCCCGTCGCGGCCCGCCTAGCAGCGGACACCCCGGTTCACCATGCAAGTCATCTTTCTTCTCGAGCAGGTCGTGAACGGCCTCGTGCTCGGCGGATACTATCTGCTGATCGCCCTCGGCCTGTCGCTGATCTTCAGCGTCGGCGGCATCGTCAACCTGTCGCATGGCGCGTTCTACGCGCTCGGCGCCTATGTCTTCGTGCAGCTCTCGGGCACGCTTGGCTTCACCGCCGCGGTGGCGGTTTCGCCGATCCTCGTGGCGCTGCTCGGCATCCTGTTCGAACGCTTCATCCTGCGGCGGTTCTACAACGAAGACCCGATCCTCAGCCTGCTGGTGACCTTCGGCCTCGCGCTTGTGGCGGAACAGGCAATCCGGATGATCTGGGGCGCCGCCCCCCTGCCCGCCACCCTGCCGCAGGAGATCCGCGGCTCGGTGATCCTCGGCAGCTTCCTGTTCTCCAAGTACCGGCTCTTGATGCTGCTGGTCATCGCCTGCGCGCTGATTGGCATCTGGCTGCTGCTCAACAAGACCTCCTTCGGCCGCGTGGTGCGCGCCGGGATCCAGGATCCCGACATGGTCGCAGCCCTCGGCATCCGCCTTCAGCCCTACATGACCGCCGTGGTGATGCTGGGCGTCGGGCTCGCCGCCCTCGGCGGGGCGATGTTCGCGCCGATCACCACCGTCCACCCGGCCATGGGCGCCGAGATCCTGACCATCGCCTTCGTCGTGGTGATCATCGGAGGCCTCGGCAGCTTCTGGGGCGTGGTTCTGGCGGCGGTGCTGGTGGGCGTGACCCGCGGGGTGACGATCTACTTCGCCCCCGCCGCCTCCGAGGCCTCCATGTACGTCCTGATGTTCCTCGTCCTGCTGCTGCGCCCGCGCGGCCTGCTGGGGGAATCCATCGCCAAGTTCGAGACCTGATCCGATGAGCCAAAAGACCTCAACCCTTCTGGGCGCGGCCCTCGCCCTGCTGCTGATGCCCTTCCTTCTGCCGCTGGTCGGGCTGACGACCTCGACGGCGACGCAGATCGTCGTGCTGGTCATCGCAGCCCTCGGGCTCAACATGATGATGGGCTATACCGGGCTTGTCTCCTTCGGCCATGCCGCCTGGTTCGGCATCGGAGCCTATGCCGCGGCGCTGTCGCAACAGCATCTGTTTCCGGGCCAGATCGTCGTGCCCATCGTCTTCGGCGTGGCGTTCGTGGGCGTGCTCTCGCTGCTCATCGGAGCGCTGCTTCTGCGCCGGCGCGGGGTCTATTTCGCGCTGATGACGCTGGCGCTCTCGGCGCTGACCTTCTCCATCGCCTTCCGCTGGACCGCCGTCACCGGCGGCGAGGACGGGCTCGGCGGCCTGACCCGCGACACGCTGCTGCCGCTCGATCTGGACAACAACCTGACCTACTACTACTTCACCGCCGCCATCGGGCTCGGCGTGCTCTACCTGCTGATCCGGGTGGTGCGCTCGCCCTTCGGCCACGTGCTGGTGGCGATCCGCGAAAACCAGGAGCGGGCGCAGTTCCAAGGCTACCCGGTCAACCGCTACAAGCTGGTGGTCTTCGTGCTCTCGGCCATGGTCACCTCGCTGGGCGGCATCCTGTCGGGCTTCCAGCACTACATCGTCACCGCCGAGAGCACCGCGATCGAGTTCTCGGGCGAGCTGCTGGCGATGGTGGTGATCGGCGGCATGCGCGGCCACATCCTCGGGCCGGCGGTGGGCGTGCTCTTCTTCGTCACCTTCCGCGAGCTGCTCTCGACCTACACCTCGGACTGGATGTTCTGGTTCGGGCTGATCTTCGTGGGCTTCGTCATGTACCTGCCCGGCGGCATCGTCGGCATCGTGCAGAAGATCCGCCACAAGCTGAACCCGCCGCCCGAGGAGGGCGCGGCGATGAGCCGGCGCAAGATCTACGAGGGGCTCGACCTGCCGCAGACGCTCTGCCCCGCCCCCTCCACCGCCGCGACGGTGCTGTCGGCGCGCAACGTGTCGAAGAATTTCGGCGGCATCCGCGCCGTCGACAAGGCCGGGCTCGAGGTGCGACCGGGGCAGATCCATGCCCTGATCGGCCCCAACGGCGCCGGCAAGACGACGCTGTTCAACCTGATCTCGGGCAAGCACATGCCGAGCTCGGGCGAGATCGAACTCAACGGCGCCTCCATCGCCGGCCAGAGCCCCGAGGCGATCTGCCAGTCCGGGCTGGCGCGCTCGTTCCAGATCACCAGCCTGTTCGAGGGCGTCTCGATCCGCGAGAACCTGCGGCTGTCGTTCCAGGCCAAGCATTCCGGGCGCTTCAACATCTGGCGCGATACCGACAGTTTTGCCGATATCGACGCCGAGACCGCCGAGCTGATCCGCTTCCTCGGGCTCGAGGGCATCGAGGACACGCTCGGCGCCGACCTCTCCTATGGCGGGCAGCGGCTGGTCGATCTGGGCATCGCGCTGGCGAGCAAGCCTTCGGTGCTGCTGCTCGACGAGCCGCTGGCCGGGCTTGCCGCGGCCGAGCGCGAGCGCGTGGGCCGGCTGATCACCACGGTGGCGCATCATATCCCAGTGCTCATCGTCGAGCATGATATCGACCGCATCCTCGGCTTTTCGGACGTGGTGACGGTGATGAACGAAGGCGCGGTGCTGGTCGCCGGCAGCCCCGAGTTCATCCGCCGCAACGAGCGCGTGCAGGAGATCTACACCGGCACCGGCACCCCGGCGGTGACGGGCCCCGGCGCCGGCGGAGCCGAGGCCGGCAAGACGGTGCTCAAGGTCGAGAACCTGCACACCTACTATGGCAAGAGCCACATCCTCGACGGCGCCGCGCTCGAGGTGCGCGAGGGCGAGATCGTGGCCCTGCTGGGCCGCAACGGCGCCGGCAAGTCGACCTTCCTCAAGACCGTCTCGGGGCTGGTGAAGCCGCGCGAGGGCGTGGTCGAATTCGCCGGGCAGAACATCGCCGGCACCCCCGCCCCCGACATCGCCCGCGCCGGCATCGGCTACGTGCCGCAGGGGCGCGGGCTGTTCTCGGGCATGACGGTGCGCGACAACCTCGCGCTCGGGCGGCTCGCTCGCCCGGTGGGCGAAGGCGGCGCGCATTGGAGCGAGGAGAAGATCTTCGAATTCTTCCCGCGCCTCAAGGAGCGCATCACCTCGCACGCGGATTTCCTCTCGGGCGGCGAGCAGCAGATGCTGGCCATCGCCCGGGCGCTCTCTGCCGACGTGAAGCTGCTCCTTCTCGACGAGCCCTTCGAGGGCCTCGCCCCGGCGGTGATCGAAGACCTGTTCCGCGTGCTCGACCGGCTCCGCCGCGAGGTGCCCGTGGTCATCGTCGAGCACAATCTCGACCTCGTGCTGGCCCTGAGCGACCGCGTCTATGCCATGGAGCAGGGCAAGGTCTTCCACGAAGGGCCCGCCAGCTGCCTTCTGAACGACATCGACCAGCGAAAGGAAATCCTATGGCTGTGACCCCCGAGGAGCCCGCGATGCGCGCCCCCACGCCCCCCGCAGGCGCTGCCGCCTATCCCGAGACGCTGCCGCTGTTCTGTGCCGGCCAGCCCCTGCCCGGCAAGGGCGAGGCCTTCGAGGTGCTCGACAAGTTCAGCGGCCAGCCCATCGCCACCGGGCAGGAGGCCAGCGCGGCGCAGCTCGAGCAGATCATGGCCTCGGCCCATGCCGCCTTCCGCGGCGGCGCCCCCTCGCCCTACGAGCGCGGCGCCATCCTCGACCGGGCGGCGGCGCTGCTGGTCGAGCGCTCGGCACAGGTTCGGCAGGTGATCCAGGCAGAGAGCGGTTTCACCGCCGCCGACGCCGGGGGCGAGCTGAACCGCTGTTTGGAGACCCTGCGGCTCGCCGCCGAGGAGGCGCGCAACCTCTCGGGCGAGATGATCCCGATCTCGGGCGCGCCCAATCAGGGCAACCGCCTCGCCTTCACCCTGCGGGTGCCGCTTGGCGTGGTGCTGGCGGTGACGCCGTTCAACTCGCCGCTCAACACCGTGGCGCACAAGGTCGCCCCGGCCATCGCCGCGGGCAACGCGGTGATCGTCAAGCCGTCCTCGGCGACGCCCGGCACCGCGCTTCTGCTGGCCGAGATCCTGCACGACGCGGGCCTGCCCGACGGCTTCGTCTCGGTGCTGCTCGGCGGCGGTGCGATCACCCAGAGCGCCATCGCCGATCCGCGGGTGCGCTTCATCGCCTTCACCGGCTCGACCGGCGTCGGCCGGCTCATCCAGCAGAGCGCCGGGCTGCGCCGCACCCAGATGGAGCTTGGCTCCATCGCCTTCACCGTGCTCTGCGACGATTGCGATCTCGAGGTCGCCGTGCCCAAGGTGGTGGGCGCCTCCTACCGCAAGGCCGGGCAGGTCTGCACCTCGGTGCAGATCGCGCTGATCCATCGGAGCCTCTTCCAGGAGGCCAAGGCACGCTTCACGCAGGCGGTGGGCAAGGTGCGCTATGGCGATCCTGCAATCGAGGGCACGATCACCGGCCCGCTGATCAACGAGGGTGAAGCGCGGCGCGTCGAGGGCTGGATCAACGAGGCCATCGCCGCCGGGGCCGAGTGCCTCGCCGGTGGCACCCGCGAGGGCGCGGTGGTGCGCCCGACGCTGCTGGCTGGCGTCACGCCCGGGATGCGGGTGATGTCGGAGGAGGTGTTTGGCCCGGTGCTCTCCCTCGTGCCCTTTGACACGCTCGACGACGCGGTGAGCACCGTCAACGCCACGCCCTATGGCCTCGCCACCGGCGTCTTCACCAACCGCATCGGCCCCGCCTTCGAGTTTGCCCGCAAGCTCGAAGTCGGCGGGGTGCACATCAACGAGACCTCCAGCTCGCGCGTCGATCTGATGCCCTATGGCGGCAGCAAGGACAGCGGCTTCGGGCGCGAGGGCCCGAAATACGCGGTCGAGGAAATGACCGAAGAGCGCGTCGTCACCATCAGCACGTAAGCCGCCCCGCGCCGGGCGGTCCCCAGACAGAAAGGTTATATCATGGACAGCAAGACAGCTCTTGTCTTCGGCGGCTCCCGCGGCATCGGTGCCGCCATCGTCGAGGCGCTCGCCGCCGACGGCTACGACGTCGCGTTCACCTATACCAGCGCCGCGCCCGATCCGCTCCCGGCGGCGGGCTCGGGGCGCAAGATCACCGCCCATAAGGCCGATATCCGCAGCCCCGACGAGATCGCGGCGGTGTTCGAGGCGGTGGCCGAGGCGCATGCGGGGCCCGTGAGCTGCGTCGTCGCCAATGCCGGCATCAACGTGCCGCCCGCCCCGGTGGGCCAGTTCCCCGACGAGCGCTTCCGCGATCTCGTGGACGTCAACATCATTGGCGCCTTCAACGTGCTGCGCGCGGCGGCGCAGAACGTTGCCGATGGCGGCACGATCATCGGGCTCACCACCTCGCTTGTGCGCGTCGCGGTGCCCGGGGTCGGCCCCTATGCCGCGACCAAGGCGGCGGTCGAATGCCTGTTGCGCTCGATGTCGAAAGAGCTCGCCGGGCGCGGCGTGCGGGTGAACGGCGTGGCGCCGGGGCCGGTCGACACCGATCTCTTCCGCGCCGGAAAGGACGAGGCGGCGATCCAGCGCTCGGCCGGACTCAGCCCGTTCAACCGGGTCGGCCGCCCCGAGGAAGTCGCCGAGGTGGTGGCCTTCCTCGCCTCTGGCAAGGCGTCGTGGGTGCATGGCCAGATCGTCCAGCCCAATGGCGGGCTGGTCTGACGGCAGAACGGACAATCGAGCAGAGCGCCGCCCCCGCAGATCCCTGCGGGGGCGTTTTTCATGCGTTAGCGCAGCAGCGTCACGAATAGCGCCAGCCACAGGCAGGACAGGGCATAGAATGCCCCGCTCCAGCGCCAGGCGATGCGGAACGAAGACACCCCAGAGAGCTGCGACATCAGCAGCGTCGTCCCCGAGAGCGGTGAGACCGAGGTGCCGACACCCCAGAGCGCCATCATCACCGCCGCCAGAAGCGGCACCGGCACGCCGAGCGATTGCGGCTCGACCAATGCTGCGAAGATCACCAGCGAGACCACCGGGTGCAGACCCGCCGCGCTGACGGCAAGAAAGCCCCAGAGCATCAGCAGGCAATCGAGGTAGAAGACCCCGGTCAGGGCAGCGGGCGCGCCATTGGCCCCTTCGCCTCCCGCCAGCGCCGCCGAAACGGCGGTGCCGAAGATGTTGGCGGCGGCAAAGAGCGTGGTCTCGCCGCGCATGCCGGGATAGCCCGCGACCACCGCGCGGGCAAAGCGCGCGCCCTTTTCGCCCGAGCCCGCGCGCTGCACCCAGACCAGCGCGAAGACCGGCGCCACCAGCGCGATGGCGATGGTGAGCGCCACGCCGCCGGCCTCCATCAGCCCGAAGACCAGCAGGAACAGCGCCGCGAGCACGCCGAGCATGCGCGCCGCGGGGGCCGCGAGCTCGTCGAGCTCCGCGCTGCTGGCAGAGCCCTCCGCCGGCCCCCGCGAGAGCCGGTTCCAGAGCGCGGCCCAGAGCAGGAAGAGCGCCGCCAGCGCCAGCCCGTAGGGCAGCGCCTCGGTCCAGCCCAGCCCGTCGAAGACCGACAGGATCGCCACCGTGCCGACGATGAAGGGCGACCAGCAGGGCGCCGCGGCAAAGCCCCAGAGGATGGCGCAGCGCAGGCGGCGTTCGTTCTCGGGGCCGAGCTGCTCCCCATCGACCATCGGCGCCAGCAGGCCGATGCCCGCGAGGTTGAAGGCCGAGCCGATGAGATGCGCCGTCACCGCCATTGCCGCGAAGCGGCGGCCCGGGGCGAGCCGCGGCAGGGTCACGCCGATGCTGTGCACCGCCGGGCTTTGCATCGCCGCCGAGCGCAGCCAGCCAATCGAGGCAAAGATCAGCAGGAAGGGAAGCGTGCGCTCGAGCCCGCGCAGCAGGGTCTCAAACAGCGCTCCATCCCGCAGCGCAACCGCAGCGGCGATGGCCAGCAGCACGAGCGCCGCGATCTGCTGCGGCGGCTTCACGGCGCGGAACTCGAGCAGCACGAAGGCGGCGAGGCAGAGCCCCGCCGCCCGTGTCAGCCCTTCGATGCCGGTGAGCGATCCGGCCACGGTCATCAGCGCCGCGGTGGCAAAGACCGCCGCCGAGAGCCCCGGCGGCAGCACACCGCCAATGCGGATCTGTCGCAGCCGCGCGCCGATCACGACCCGGCGACGGCGGTGGCCGGCGACGGCACCCCGACGCCCTGCTTGCGCCGGCGCCAGTCGAGCGCCAGCCAGCCGAGATAGGCCAGCGCCAGCGGCAGCTTCCAGACCAGCGGCAGCGGCCAGAGCAGCGCCGCCCCGATCAGCCCCGCAAGGCCGCGGGCCGGCAGGCCCAGACGGGTCTCCATCACGCCGCTCATCATCGCGCTGAGCGCGTGCAGCCCGATCAGCGCCGGCACGAACACCCCCAGCATCTCGCCCCAGTCGCCACTCAGGAGCGGGGTGAAGGCGAAGAGCAGCGGCACGATGTAGAGCGCCTTGCACAGCCGGAAGGCGGCAAAGCCCGTGGCCATCGGCGGGCTCTTGGCGATCGCCGCCGCCACGAAGGCGGGCAGGCAGACCGGCGGCGTCACGTTGCTGTCCTGGCTGACCCAGAAGATGATCATATGCGCCGCCAGCAGCGAGGCCATGATCACGTCGTGGTCGAGCATCTGCGGCCGGAGCGCGGCGCGCAGGTCGACCGGCAGGCTTGCCAGCAGCGTGCGCGCCTCGTCCGCCCCCAGCCCTGCCGCGATCTTGGCGGCGATCTCGGGATCGGCGAGCGAGAGCATCATCACCACGCTGTCGGGCACCGCGCCCGAGGTCAGCGCCTCGATCATGTTCGAGGTGGTGATGAGATCGGCGAGCGAGGGCGCCGAGATCGTCGCCAGCACGATATAGGCGGCGGTCACCGGCAGCCCCATGCCGAGCACCAGCGACACCAGCGTCACCAGCAGCAGCATGATGATGAGGTTGCCGCCCGACCAGTCGATGATCATCAGCGAAAACGTCGGGCCGAAGCCGGTGGTGCCGAGCACCCCCACCAGCAGCCCGATGGAGATCAGCAGGATCGAGGTCGGCACGGCGCTTTTCACCCCGTCGATGGCCGCCTCCATGATCTGGCGCGGGCCGAGCTTGTTCGGCGTCAGCCAGGAAAAGACGATCGAGGCCACGATGGCGCCCGCCGCGGCATAGGTCGCGGTGAACTTCATCATCAGCAGGATCACCAGGACGATCACCGGGGCAAAGGTCAGCCCGCCGGCCTTCAGCACCTCGCCGATGGGCTTGGCCTCGTCATCCTCGAACTCGGTCAACCCGTCCTTCAGCGCCTGCATCCGGATCAGGTAGATCACCGACATGAAGTAGAGCAGCGCCGGCAACAGCGCCAGCGCGGCGATGTGGAGATAGGAGATCTGCGTGTAGCTCGACATCACGAAGGCCCCCGCCCCCATGATCGGCGGCAGCAGCGGGCCCCCGGTGGAGGCGGCGGTCTCGACCGCGCCGGCAAAGGTGGCCTTGTAGCCCGAACGCTTCATCAGCGGGATGGTGACCACCCCGGTGGTGGCGATATTGGCCACCGCCGCCCCCGAGATCGAGCCCATCAGCGCCGAGCCCAGCACCGCCACGATGCCCGGCCCGCCGATCATCCGGCGCGCCGCGGCGCGGGCGATGTCGATGATGAAGCCGGTGGCGCCGGTCTTGACCAGGAAGGCGCCGAGCAGCACGAACATGAAGACATAGCTCATCGAGATCTGCGCGATGTCGCCGAAGAGCCCGAGATTGACGAAATAGGCCCGCGCCACCAGCTGCTCGAGCGAGATGCCGGGAAAGCGGAACACGCCGCCGATATGGCTGCCCCAGAAGCCGGCATAGCTCAGCGCCACGAGCAGCAGGATCGGGATCGCCGGGCCCATGGTGCGGCGCAGGAACTCGAGCGCCAGCAGGATGGCCGAGAGCGCCATCACCCAGTCGAGCCCGGTCATGTGGCCGCCGCGCGCCCAGTAGCCGTCTTCTGCGAAGATGAAATAGATGCCGCAGGCCAGCGCCAGCAGCCCAAGAGCGATATCGAGCGTCAGCGCCGCCGGACCGCGCAGCCTGTCCTTGCGGGCGGGCACGGTGAACGCGCACATCAGCCCGAAAAGGCCGAAATGCAGCGCCGCGAATTGCAGCTCAGAGATCAGCCCGATGGAATTGTAGTAGATATGGATCGCGGCGGTGACGAGCGCCGCCGCGGCGATGAACCATCTGAGCGCCTTGGGATCGGCCTTGAGGCCGATCCCGTCGCCGGATGAGGTATCCGTTGCCTGTGTCATGCGGGTTGCCCTCCCCTGCTCCTGCTCAGGACGGCAGGAGATGCTCGGGAACGGTCAGCCCGACCTCCTCGTAGTAACGCACCGCGCCGGGATGCAGCGGGATGGTGATGCCCTTCATCGCGTTCTCGAGCATCATGTCCTTGAGCGAGCCGTGCACGCTCTGCAGGAAGGGCAGGTTCTCGTACATCGCCTTGGTGATCTCGTAGACCACATCCTCGGGGACATCGGCGGTGCTCACCAGCAGGTTCGGCTGCGCCACGGTCTGCACGGCCTCGTCCTGTCCGGGATAGGTGCCGGCGGGAATGGTGTAGGGGCCCCAGACGGTGCCGTCGGTCACCTTGGCCAGCTCCTCGTCGCTGAAGCCCAGGAGCTTCACCTTGCCCTGCAGGCTCGACATCGCCAGCGTCACCGACGAGTTCGGCACGCCGGAAGTCAGGTTGATGCCGTCGAGATTGCCGTTGATCAGCGCCTCGGCGCGCTGGCGGAAGCCCATGTAGCTCTCGTCGAAGAAGCCCTCGCCCTTGGGCGCGCCGAGCTTCTGGATGAACATGCGGTATTCCAGCAGCCCGCCCGAGTTCTTGGCGCCGAGCACGACCTTCTCACCCTCCATGGCGAGGATATCGCTGATCGTGCCGGTGGGGGCCTTGTCGTTGAAGGTGATGAACTGGTTGGTGTTGAACATCAGCGCCGAGACGGCGCGCAGGTTCTCGCGCGGCTCGCCCTCGAAATCGTTGGTGCCGTGATAGCCGAAATCGGTCATCAGCGACTGGATGATGCCGAACTCGGCGCGGCCGTCCGAGAGGATGTTGACGTTGTCGAAAGAGCCCTGCGAGGTCAGCGCCGAAAGGTTGATCTTGTTCTCGGGCCGGGTGCCGAGCTTGAGCTTGACCAGCGTCGCGATGCCAACGCCGACCGGGTAGAACGAGCCGCCGGTACCGGCGGTCGAGATCAGGTAATCGCGGGTGTCCTGCGCCATCGCCTGCGTGGCAACGACAAGACCCAGCGCTGCCGCAGCAGCGGTTTTCAAGATGTTCATGGTTTCCTCCCTGTTGTCAGACCGCCGGTTCGGCGGCCGTGACCTCTTGCCAATCCGGCAGAGGCCGGTCTTCGTACCCCTCTCCCCAAGGGGCACAGTTGTTGCGGTCGACGATGTCGACCGGAAGCGTGATCTCGGACGGGACGCTCTGGCCGTCGATCAGCCGCAGCGTCGCCATGGTCGCGGCGCAGGCGATCTTCATCGCGTCGAAGGCGGCGGTCGCCAGCAGATCGCCGGCGCGCAGCGCCTCGACCGCCTGCGGCATGGCGTTGACGCTCACCACCGGCACCGAGAGGCCGGCGGCCTTCAGCGCGTCGATGACGCCGAGCGCCATGAAATCATTGGCCACCAGCACGCCGTCGGGGGCCGGCCCTGCGTCAAGCAGCCCGGCCATCGCGGCGCGGGCGGGCTCGCGCTGGTAAAGCCCGACCGCCTGGCCTGCAAGCATGATCCCCGGCGCCTTCGCCATCGCGGCGAGGAACCCTTCGGTGCGCGGCGGGCTGGTTTCCGAGGCCGGGTTGCCCTCGATCAGCGCCACCCGGCCCTGCCCGCCAAGCTCAGCAAAGAGCCGCTCGGCGATGACCTCGGCAAGGGCGAAATTGTCGGAGGTGACAAAGCACTCCGGCGCCACCGCCCGCGAGCGGCTGACGAAGGAGACCACCGGGATGCCGCGCGACCGCGCCTTGAGAAGCAGCGGATCGAGCGCCTCCGCATCGGTGACCGAGATCATGATCGCATCGGGGGCCGCGGCGAGCGCACCTTCGAGCAGCGCAGCCTGTTCTACCGGATCGTCCGGCGTGGTGGGGTATAGCGAGACCATATCGACCCCGGCGGCTTCGGCGATGCGGCGCGCGCCGACACGCGCGCCCTCGTAGGCGGGGTTGGTCCCGTTCTTCGTGATGCAGACGATGCGCTTCGCCATTCTGGTCTTTCCGTTCGGTGCCTTGCCACGGTCCGACCGCAGCCTTCGCCCTCACATTACGCGCAAGCGATGACCGAGACGAAAAACGAAATAGCAATGGAGCCATAAGCGAAGGCGATAGCCCTTGGCGGCCACTCAGAGGAAGGGGTTCACGATGCGCAGCTGGCCCTCGACCAGCAGGCCCGACTGCATGTCCTCGGAATAGAGCGTGGTGCAGCCCGACAGAAGCGCCGCCGCGACGATCATCGAGTCGTAGACCGAGAGCCGGTAGCGCTCGGCCAGCGCGCGCCCGACCGCATGGGTGCGTGGCGTGAGATCCTCGACGGTACAGAGTTGCTCGATGCCGGTGAGAAAGGTGCCCGCCTCGTCCCAGTCCATCCCCGCCTTGCGGCGGCAGTTCACCAGCGCCTCGTTCAGCACCTGCACGCTGATGCGCGGGCCGCGCAGCAGCAGCGCCTCGGCGCGGTCCGCCTTGGCGCCGTCGTCGAGCAGGTAGAGGATGACGTTGGTGTCGAGGAACTCAGCGCTCATGCGCGGCGTCACGGCTCAGCCGGTCCGCCGCCGCGAGCCGGCCCCGGAACCGCCGCAGACCGCCCAGCACCTCGTCGGGGCGCGCGTGGCGCGTGACCGCGAGCCCGGCCTCACCGGCGGTGAGGTCGATCTCGTCGCCTTCCTTGAGCCCGAGCTTGCGGACGAGTTCGGCGGGCAGCCTCACGGCAAGCGAGTTGCCCCATTTTGCGACCTGCATGGTGATCTCCTCCGGTTTGGATATACAGTGGCCAATGTATATCCAACGCAGCGGTTTCTCAACCCTCCCCCGCCTCGCGCGGCGCTATGCCTCTTCGCGCAGGCTCGAGCCCTCCGGCGGGGCGCGGCGGATGTTGCGCTCGAGATCGAGGATGTATCCGATGATGGCGGCCACCGCCTCCCAGTGCTCGACCGGGATCTGGCGATCAATCTCGGCCACGTCAAAAAGCGCGCGGGCGAGCGGGCGGTTCTCGATCATCGGAACCTCGTGCTCCTGCGCCAGCTCGCGGATCCGCGCCGCCATAAGGTCGGCGCCCTTGGCGACGCAGACCGGCGCCATGTCGACGCCGTTTTCGTATTTCAGCGCCACCGCGAAATGGGTCGGGTTGGTCAGCACCACGGTCGCGCGCGGCACCGCCTGGGCAAGGCGCTGCCGCGCCCGCTCGCGGCGGATGCTCATGCGCTTGGAGCGGATCAGCGGATCACCCTCGGTCTCCTTGATCTCGTCCTTGATCTCTTTCATCGACATGCGCTGCTTGCGGCGGTGATCGAAGCGTTTCCACAGGATGTCGGCCACCGCGATCACGCTGACCAGCGCCAGCGTGATGAGCAGCATCCGCGAGGCCTCGGCGCGCACGAAATCGGTCACCATCTCGGGCAACAGGCCCTGCGTCTGCCAGATCTGTCCGACCGCGTGAAGCACCACCCAGCCGGCGATCACCCCGACCAGAAGCACCTTGGTGACGCTCTTGAAGAACTCGACGAAGGCGGCGACCGAGAACAGCCGCTTGAACCCTGCCATGGGCGAGATCTTGGACCATTTCGGCTTCATCCGCTCGGAGGCGACGACCACCTCGCCCTGCAGCGCCACCCCTGCCAGCGCGCCGACCACCATCAGCACCATCAGCGGCCCGAGCAGGATGCCAACGCCGCGCAGCACCTTCCAGCTCACCCCGCCGAGGTCGCGCAACCCGGTGAGATCGGTGCCGATATGGATCTGCCCGGCGCTCTCGAGCACGTTGCGGAAGACCCCCGCCAGCGGCGCCGAAACAGTGGGCAGCACGAAGGCGGTGATCGCGAAAAGCGACAGCATCGCCATGACGTTGCCGGCTTCCTTGGAAGAGGCAACGTCGCCTTTCTCGCGCGCCTTTCGTAGCTTTCGCTCTGTCGGCTCTTCGGTCTTGTTGTCCTTGTCCTCGTCCTGGTCCGCCATGGTCTAGAACACCATCACGCCGAGCCATTCGCCGAACCGTTCAGCGAATTCGCGCAGCATCACCGGGGTGGCCATGACCAGCACCAGAAGCCCCGCGGCGATCAGCACGGGGGCGGCGACGAAGAATACCGGCAGCGACGGCATCATGCGCGAGGCCAGTCCCATGCCAAGGTTCACAAGCAGACCCATGACATAGAACGGCGCCGCCAGAGACAGGCCGAGATAGAAGCTCTGCGACACCGCCTTGACGATTTGCTGGGCCAGGTCCGAGGGCAGGATCTGGCCCGGCGGGAACATCTCGTAGCTCATCACCATGGCGCCGATGATCAGGTGATGAAGGTCGGTGGCAAAGATCACCGCCACACCGCCCAGCATCAGCCCGGTCGAGATCAGCGTCGAGCCTTCGAACGAGCCGAGCTGCGGCGAAAACGCGTTTGAAAGGCCCGAGACCAGCCCGATCTGGTAGCCCGCGAATTCCAGCGCGCTGAGCAGGATGCGCGAGGTCACGCCAATCCAGATCCCCAGCGTCAGCTCGATGCCGAGCGCCGCGATCAGCGGCCCCGGCGCGTCGAGCGAGACCGGCCCCTGCGGCACTGCCGGGTAGAGCGCCAGCGACAACAGCACGGCAAAGGCCAGCCGGTGGCGCACCGGGATGAAGTTCTCGCCAAGGCCGGGCACGAACATCAGCATCCCGCCGAGCCGCGCGAAGACCAGCGCCACACCGAGGAACTCGACACTGATGAGCGCGGCGAGGTTCATGCTACTGGCCCACGGTCGCCACGGTGCGCAGGGCGGTCTTGCGGTGGATCTCGTTGTGCGACAGCACCACGGTCATCGGGCTCACCCGCTCGAGCATGGAGCGCACGAAGCTGCGCACTTCGGGGCTGACCAGCAGCGCCGGCCACTGGTCCTGCTCGGCGAACTTCTGGATCTCGCGGCGGGCCTGAAGCACGAATTCCTGCACCCGTTGCGGCGACATGACGAAATTGCGCTCGTCGCCGCTGACGCGCAGTGCCTCGAGGAATTCCTTCTCCCAGGCGGGCGACATCGAAATCACCGAGATGAACCCGTTGTCGTCGACCAGGGACTTGCAGATCTGGTTCGACAGGCGCCGCCGCACGGCTTCGGTGATCTGGGTCACGCTCGAGGTCGTGCGCTTGGCCTCGGCAATGGATTCGACGATCAGCGGCAGGTTGCGGATCGAGACACGCTCGGCCAGCAGGTTCTGAAGCACGTGCTGCACCAGCACCATCGGCGCGTTGCCCGGGATGTCGCTGACCAGCTTCTGGTACTCGCGGTCGAGCCCCTCGATCAGGGTCTGGGTCGCGCCATAGGTCATCAGCTCGGGCAGGTGCTCTTTCACCACCTCGGTCAGGTGGGTGATGATGACGCTTTCGGGGTCGACCACGGTCAGGCCCATCGCCTCGGCCTTGGGGCCGGTCGCGGCATCGACCCAGAGCGCCTCCAGTCCGAAGGTCGGATCCTTGCCGCGCTCGCCGGGCAGGCCGCAATCGCCGGGGTTGACCACCATGAAACCAGCCGGGCGCACCTCGCCGCGGGCCACCTCGACCCCCTGCACCATGAGCGCATAGGTCTGGCCCGGCAGCATCGGCTCGTCCTTGATCCGCACCGAGGGCAGCACGAAGCCGAACTCGCGGGCGAAGAGGTTGCGCAGGCTCTTGATCTTGCCCGCCAGCGCCGCGTCGCTGTTGGAGATCAGCGGCACCAGCGACTGCCCCAGCTCGAGCCGCAGACCGTCGAGCTTGAGCGTGTCCTTGATGTTGTCCTCGGGCGCCGCCGCTTCGGCGCGCTGCTTGGCGGCCTCGGCGCGGTCGGCCGAGACGCGCACGGCTTCGGCCTGTCGCATCACCATCATGCCCAGGAAGGTCATCAGAACCGCCAGCCCGGTGAAGATCAGGCTCGGAAATCCGGGCAAGAGGCCGATGCCAAAGAGCAGCATCGACGCCATGAACAGCGCCTTGGGGAATTTCGACAGCTGCCCCAGCACCGCCTCGTTGGCGGCGCCCTCGGTGCCGCCCTTGGTCACGATGAGGCCCGCCGCGAGCGACACGATCAGCGCGGGAACCTGCGTCACAAGCCCGTCGCCGATGGTCAGCACGGTGTAGAAATCGGCCGCTTCCGAGAGCGACAGGCCATGCTGCGCCACGCCGATCAGGATGCCGCCGATGACGTTGATCAGGGTGATGATGATCCCCGCCACCGCATCGCCGCGAACGAATTTCGAGGCACCGTCCATGGCGCCGAAAAACCCGCTTTCGTCCTCGATCTCCTTGCGGCGGGCGCGGGCCTGTTCCTCGTCGATGATGCCGGCGCCGAGATCCGCGTCGATCGCCATCTGCTTGCCCGGCATCGAGTCGAGCGAGAAGCGGGCCGAAACCTCTGCGATCCGGGTCGAACCCTTGGTGATGACCACGAAGTTGATCACCACGAGGATCGCAAAGACCACGATCCCGATGATGAAATTGCCCGAGACGATGAAGCGCGAGAAGCCCTCGATCACTCCGCCGGCGGCGCTTGGGCCGGTATGGCCCTCGGACAGGATGAGCCGCGTGGAGGCCACGTTGAGCGACAGGCGCAGCATGGTGACGACAAGAAGCAGCGTGGGAAAGCTGTTGAATTCCAGAGGCTTCGGAATCCACAGAGCCACCATCAGCACCAGCACGGAGACCGAGAGCGAGACGGCCAGACCGAAATCGAGCACCGCGGCGGGCAGCGGCACGAAGAGCACCGCGAGGATCAGCGTCACCGCGATGGCAAAGCCGATATCGCGGTTGCCGTGGCCCCGGCTCAGCCAGCCCGGCAGCGATTGTTTGGAGGCGGGATCGGTCACGGCCATCAGAACATCTTTCGGAATGCGGGCAGTACGGGCGAGAGCGTCTCGCGCCCGAAAAGGCTGCGGGCGCCGCTGTCAGCGGCGCCGGAACGGAGGGTCATGTCGGAGGTCCAGAAATGCCCGGAGGGCAAGGGCGCGCTGGCGACCGCCGCCGCGGACGCAAGGCCAAGCCCCCCTGCCCCGCCTCCGCTGCCGGAGGCGGCAAGCTGGCGGAAGATATCGAGACGCTCGTTGGCGATGGCGACATTCTGCTTGAGCCGGTCGAGATAGGCGCCCTGATGGACTTCGGTCGCCGAGTGGTAATGCCCCGCCGCCTCGATCCAGTCTCCGGTGCGCTGGTAGAGCTTCACCAGAAAGCGCGCCGCGTACTCGACATTGCGCTCGGGGTCGAACCCCTCTTCGAGCTGGGAAAAGGCATCGGGATGCCAGCGCAGGTTCACCTGCATGCAGCCGACGTCGATCGACTCGACGCCCGCCGCCTGACGCGCACGCACCCAGCTTGCGGCAGAGGCCGGGGTGTCGAAGTAACGCCCGTCGCCATCGGCGTTCGCGACCCAGGGCCAGATCGTCAGCTCGCCCTCGTGCATCATGCCGCTTTCCTGCAGCCCGATGCCCAGAAGCAGGTTACCGGGGATCTCGTGGCGCAACTGCGCGCGCAGGATTTCGTGGATGCAGACCCCCGCCGGATTGCCGGTGTTGCGCGGCCCCAGAGCCTGCGGCGGCTGCGCCACGCGCTCGGACGGACGGTAGAAGTTGCTCCAGTCCGCCAGAGCCCCCTGCCCCGCCAGAAGCGCCAGCAACATCAAAAGGATCCGCAGGCCACGCATCACAGCCCCCCGCTGATGATCAGATCGAAGGTGCGGTCAGAGAGCCGCTTGACCACCGCGTACATCAGCGGCGTGAACGCCAGTAGGCCCACAAAGATCGCCACGATCTTGGGCACGAAGGTCAGCGTCATCTCCTGAATCTGGGTCAGGGCCTGGAAGAACGCGATGATCAGGCCCACGACCAGCGCGATGGCCATGATCGGACCGGCGCCGTAAAGCACCGCGAGGAAGGCGTCGGACAGGATCGTGTAGGTATCGCTCTCGTTCACGACCGCCTCCCCTCCGGTCAGATCGGCATGCGGATGATTTCCTGGTAGGCCTCGACCAGCTTGTCACGCACCGAAACGGCGACCTTGACCGTCGAGTCGAGCTCGAGCGTCGCCTCGACCACCGCCTGAGTGTCGGCATTGCCGCGCAGGCCGGTCTGCGCCGTGGCTTCGGCCTCGCGGATGGTCTGCACCGCGTCGGAGCCAGCCTGGGCCACCATATCGGCAAAGCTCGGCTTGGTCTCGTCGGGAATGGCGGCAGCGACGGGTTCGGCCGCCATGTCGCGCGAGGCGCGGTAGGCCCCCGACGCAGCATTGACCGACAGGAAGGAGTTGGTTTCAGTTGCCATGGATCTTCAGTCTTATTTCAGCAGGTCGAGAAGCTGGGAGCGCATGCTGCGTCCGGTCTCGAACATGTTCAGGTTGGCCTGGTAGCTGCGCGAGGCTTCACGCATGTTGCTCATCTCGAGGATGGTGTTGACGTTCGACACCTTCACAAAACCGTCCTCATCGGCGGCCGGGTGCGACGGGTCGTAGGAGAGTTGGAAATCGGCATCGTCGCGGCGGATGCCCTCGACCTCGACCATCGAGGCGCCGGTCCCGTGATCGACCATTTCCTGAAACGAGATGATCTTGCGGCGATAGGGATCCTCGCCGTCCGAATTGCCCGTCGAGCTGGCGTTGGCGACGTTTTCCGAGACGACCTTGAGCCGCTCGCCCTGCGCCCGCATGCCGCTTGCCGCCACGGAAAGAACTGTCTTGAGCGTATCCATGCCCTGCCCTCTTATCTCACGCCGGTGACCGCGATGGTCAGGAGGCTGTGCCCCTTGCGGTAAAGCTCGGCGGCAAGCCGGTAGCTGCCGGCAACTTCCGCCGCGTCGATGGTCTGCTGTTCGAGCGCCACGGTGTTGCCGTCGATGCTGCCCTCCCACGCGGTCTCGTCGGCGGTCACCCGGACCCCGTTCGGCGCGGCGCCACTGCTGGTGATGTGCTTGGTGTCGGTGACCTTCAGCCCCTGCGTCGAGTCGGCATTCTCGAGCATCGCATCAAAGCCGCTCACCTTCTTCGCCTTGTAGTTCGGCGTATCGGCATTCGCGACATTTTCAGAGATCACAGCCTGACGGGCTCCCAGCCACGTCATGCGCTGTGAGGCTAGCTGAAAAAAGGACATTCCACCAAGCTTCATGAACAGTTTCCTTTTGTCTCAATCAAAGATAGCATGAATAAATCTTGCTTAGCAATGGATAGAACCATGCATACAGCCTTTTCAGAGCTTTCTAGCCTTACACGGACCATAGAACGGGCAAGTATAACCGGGCAGGTCACGTCGGCGCTGGGGCTCGTGCTCACCGTCTCCGGACTCGAGCGTGCCGTGGGCATCGGCGCGCATTGCGTGGTGCAGGGTGCCAACGGCCCGGTTCTGGCCGAGGTGGTGGGCATCGATGAGAACGGAACCAAGCTTCTGCCCTTCGGAAGCTGGGACGGTGTGCGCACCGGCGATCCCGTCGCGGTCACCCATTCCGGCGCCGAGCTGCGCCCGGACGATGCCTGGATCGGCCGCGTGGTGAACGCCCTGGGACAGCCGCTCGACGGCAAGGGGCGCCTGCCCGAGGGAGACACGCCCCGCGCGCTGCGCGCCTCCCCGCCTCCGGCCTTCACCCGCCGCCGCGTGGGCGAACGGCTGGCAACCCGGCTCAAGGTGATGGACGTCTTCGCGCCGCTCTGCCGCGGCCAGCGCATGGGCGTGTTCTCGGGCTCCGGTGTCGGCAAGTCGACGATGATGGCGATGCTGGCGCGCAATGCCCAGGCGGATGTGATCGTCGTGGGTCTGGTCGGCGAACGAGGCCGCGAGGTGCAGGACTTCCTGCAGGACGACCTTGGCGAAGAGGGTCTGGCCCGCGCCGTGGTCGTCGTCTCTACCGGCGACGAGCCGCCGCTGATGCGCCGTCAGGCCGCCTGGACCGCGACGGCCGTGGCCGAGCATTTCCGCGATCAGGGCAAGCAGGTTCTTCTCCTGCTCGACAGCGTGACCCGCTTCGCCATGGCGCAGCGCGAGATCGGTCTTGCGGGGGGCGAGCCGCCCACCGCCAAGGGCTATCCGCCGACCACCTTCGCCGAGCTGCCGAGGATGATGGAGCGCGCCGGACCGGGCAGCGGCGAGGCGGGTGACATCACCGCGCTCTACACGGTTCTGGTCGATGGCGACGACATGGACGACCCCATCGCCGACGCGGTCCGTGGCATCATGGACGGTCATATCGTGCTCGATCGCCGTATCGCCGAACAGGGAAGGTTCCCGGCGGTCAACCTGCTGCGTTCGATTTCGCGGATGCTGCCCGATTGCCACGCGCCCGAGGAATACGCGATCTACCGAGCCGCTCGCCGTGCCGTCGCCCGCTATGCCGACATGGAAGAACTCATCCGCATCGGCGCCTATCGCCCGGGCAGTGATGCCGAGGTCGACGCCGCGATCAAGCTGTTCCAACCGCTCGAGGATCTGCTCCGCCAAGGCAAGCGCGATGCGATGGAGTCATCCGAAACCTTCGAAGGCATCCTCGCTTGCCTGACCGAGGCCGGGATCAAGGTCTCCAACGACTAACCATTGGCAAGGGGCCGTCAAGTTGACAGCTGTCAACTCGGCCCCTGCCCGCGCGATCATGCCGCCTTCCTCTGAAGGCTCGAGATCATCGCATCCGGGGTGAACCCACCTTCCCGTGCTTTCCGTGACAAGCTGCGAAGATACGCGCCCGGCGACCGGATATTTCCGATATTCTGAACGATCCCGGCCAGCGTGGTCGCGGCATCTTGGGGTCCCATCGCCCGACATGCCTCGTGCCATGTCGCTGCATCGACCCCGGCCATTGGCGCGACACGGGCCATGAGATGCACGAAGCTTCCCCAATCGGACACGGTTTTCTCTGCATATGGCAGGATGTCGGGACAGGCGCTGAGAATGGGGTTGAGCGCCTTCTGACTGCGCCGAGTGTCCGGTTTGTCCGCAGCGTGCTCTTTCAGATCAATAAGAGTCTTATCTGAAACCTGTATGTGCCGCTCATTTTGACTGTCCGAGGTGATCATTTCAGGCGTGAGAGTCTCGGTGTCCTCGACCTCGGGGGTGAGCTTGTCCACAAGGTCTGTGACAAGGGGCTGAAGACGGGCGCGGATCTGGCCAAGCTCATCGAGCCCGAGCTTGCGGCGCAGGTGGCGCTTGACGAGGATCACGGCGTCTTCGATGGCGTCGAGTTCTTCGTCGAGCTCAGAGGCGCGTCCGAGCTGAGCAAGCTCCGAGGCGTCGCGCACAAGCAGCACAACCTCTTCGCGGAGCAGGGCGATCTCGGCGCGCTGGATCTCGGCGGCGCGTGCATGGTGGGCGATTTCACCGGCGCGCAGCAGCAGCGGGCGAAGATCGAACCCATAGGCGCGCACCACGGCGCCCGAGGCGTCCCGGCGCTGGTACCGTTTGCCGTTCGGACTGTCATGACGGGCGATGAGGCCGCTTTGGACCAACGCCGCGAGGTGCCGCCGCAGGGTGCTTTCCGGCATCCCGTGGGCACGCTCGCAGAGCGTGGCGTTCGAGGCGTAGACGATCAGCGGTGCGCCATCGGTCAGCTCGCGCTCGCGATGTACGCCGAGAAGCACGGCGAGAACCCGCAGCGTCCGGTCGGAGAGCTCATAGGCCTCGCGGGCCGAGGTCAGTTGCGTGAGAAGCTCCCATTTGTCGATGGAAGACAGCGGGGCAGGGCGGTCGAGCCGGGCCACCGCCTCCAGTTGGGCAGCCGTCACCGGCCGCCGTCCGAAGGACGTCGTTGTCAGTCTCTGCATATCGTTTCACGGGGCAAAACTTTTCTGGCCGCCGGACTCACACGGCGTTGACAGCTGTCAACAAAAGGGGCTAAATTCGAGGTGCGAAAACGAAATCAGGCCTCTCGGGATGTTATGTCCTGGGGGGCTTTTTCTTTGGTTCTGCCGTGTTGTGCCTCCTGTTGCTGCTCGGTTTCCTCGGGGCTTCCGCCCTTATTCGCCGGTCTGGCTGCGCCAGTTGCGGTGGATCTCTTCGATGTTGTCGATGAGCCAGTCTTCGAAGCCCTGGGCTTCGGCGGCGTCAAAGGTCAGCACCGTTTTCCTCCCCGATTTCTTCGCCCGACCAATGCGCCCGCTCTCGCCACGCAGCTCTTGTTCAGGGGCCGGGGCAGGGGCGGTCTTGGCGGGCTGACGGGTGACGATGCGCAGCGCATCCTCGAACCGCGCGTCGGAATTCGTGCCGGTCAGGGCGTTGGCGACGCGATCCGGTGAAAACCCGCCCGCGCTCAGCGAGTCGGCGAGCTTGCGCCAGCGGTCGCGCCCGGCCGAGGGTGCCGGGCCGATGGCCTCGATCAGCACCTGCGGCACCGTGTCGGCAACGCTCAGCATCCGGCTGATCACCGTCTTGTCGATGTGCAGCGCGTCGCAGATGATCTTGCGCTCGAAGCCTTCATCGCGCATCTGGCGCGCGAAATTGGCCTTCTCGATGAAGCTCAGATCGCGCCGGGCGGCGTTTTCCTGTCCCTGCGCGATGATCAGGTCGCGATCCGAGAGATCGCGGACCATCGCCTTGACCGGCAGGCCGAGATCACGCAGCGCCGCGACCCGGCGGCGACCATAGACCACCTGAAAACGGTCCTCGCTGCCTTCGACATGGCGCAAGAGCACGGGAACCTGCTGGCCGTATTCCGCCAGCGAGGCCTTGAGCCGTTCATGCTCGGCCGGATCCTCGCCAAGACGGTCCTGCAGGCCGCCATCCTCGATCTGGCTGGCGGAGACCTCGACCATGGCGCGGCTCTTGAGCTGCGCGATCGACTGGCTGACCGCGCCGATGGCGCCTTTGCTGTAGCGGGCCTGTCGCGGGGCGGCGGCGTCGGTCGTCTCGGGGCTTGGCGCGGGCGCATCGCCCATCAGGCTTTTGAGAAGATCCTTGCGTGCCATCAGCGCCCCCAGCTTTTCTGTACGAGATCGAGGATCTCGCCATTCGCGGCATCGAGGCTCTCCATCGCCCGCTCATAGGTCGAGCGGGTGAACTGGCTCTTTTCCACCTCGTAGAGCGTCTGCTTGGTGATGCCGGCGTCGGAAATCGCGGTCGATTTCAGCACCGGATGGTTCAGCACGTATTCGCCGAACATCGAGCGCATGAAACTGACCATCTGGTTCTGCGGCCCGTCGCCCGGCTCGTAGCGGGTCACGACGTAGCGCATCCAGTCATAGCTCATGTCGCCGCCGGCCTCGCTGACCACGCCCAGAAGGTTCGAGGTCATCAGCAGGAACTGGCACATCGACATCACGTCGAGCATCTGCGGGTGGACCGTCACCAGGACCGCAGTCGCCGCGGACAGCGCCGACATGGTCAAAAAGCCCAGCTGCGGCGGGCAATCCATGATGACGAGGTCGTAATCGTCCTGCACCTCGGCAAGCTTGTCGCCGACCCGGGTAAAGAACATCTCGCCAGAGCGCTCCGCCAGCGCGCGGGGCGTTTCGTGCTCGAATTCCATCAGGTCGAGATTGCCCGGCACGATGTCGAGATCGTGGAAATAGGTCTTCTGGATCACGTCGCGCATGGCGACCGGATCGTCGTAGCGGATCGCGTCGTAAAGCGTGCCGCCATCGATCATGTCGAACTCGGGCTGGTAGCCATGCAGGGCCGAGAACGAGGCCTGCGGGTCGAGGTCGATGGCCAGCACGCGGTAGCCATCGAGCGCCGCCTTCTGTGCCAAATGGGCGGCTGTCGTGGTCTTGCCCGAGCCGCCCTTGAAATTGATCACCGTGATGACCTGGAGATGGTCGCCCTCGCGCCGCCCGGGCAGGTAGGTTCCCGGCGCCTTGGCGCCTTTCTCGAGAAACTTGCGCAGCTCGGCGATGTCGGAGGGGGCATAAAAGCGGCGGCCATTGCCGCGGATCTCGACCTCGGGGCCCTTGCCGTCGAGATGCAGCTTGCGCAGGTAGGCGTCCTTGACGCCAAGCAGTGCTGCGACCTCGCCGGAGGTGAACTTGCGCAACTCCTTGCGCGCGTGCGGGGGAAAGAGCTGGGCGCGGTGCGCCTGCAGCCTCTCCGACAATCTGGCCGCGTGATCGCCCACAAGAAGGTCGATCCGGTCCTGTCGTGTCATCTATTCTGCCCTCGTGCCACAAGCGTTTGTTACGCTTATTTTAGTATTGTTGGAGTTTCTCCGTAATTGAATGCCTTCGTTTACGGATTCGGGCAAGATTTTTCTGCAATATCTAGTGTCTGCGATTTCCGTAGACACTAAGCGGAAACAGGGTCTGTCAGCGCTTCCAGCGCAGCAGCGACAGCTCGTCCTGGTCCTTGGCCTCGCGTTTCTTCTGCGCGTGGCGCTCTTCAGAAAGGCGTTTAAGCCTCAGGATTTCATAGGTTTTCTGCTCTGCCAGCGCGGCCCGAAGCCGTTCTTCCGCTGCGGAAACCTCGGGCGCGAGCTTGGAGGTTTCATGCGAAATCCGGTCCACCTCGGCACGGATCGAGCGGATGAAGCGGCCCAGATAGGGAGCACCTTCGAGGCCCTCGATCCGCGATTCACCCGAAAGACGGTGCAATAGAGCCTGTTTTTCCGAATCGAGCTGGTTCATCCGGTCGCGCAGCTGTGCGGTGCTGCGGGCCTCGCGCTCGGTATCGAGCCGCTTGAGCCGCTCCATCACTTCGAGCGCGCGCAGTCTGCGGCGGGTTGCGTCAGTGGCCACCGGAGTGCTCCGGTTCCGGCGCTTGCTCGACAACAGGCTCTGTGACAGGCGGTTCGCCGCCAAGACGGATGCGCATCTGGCCGAGGATCTCGATGGGAAAGCCGTATTCCGAAGGCGGCAGGGCGCTGAACGTTCCGCCGACAGCGGCAGAGGTGAAGCTGGTCTCTTCCTCTTCGGGCTCTTTCGGCGCAGGCGCGCCTGCGGCCGAGGCGAGCCCGGCAGAGAGCAGAAGACAGGGCAGGGGGGCCCAGCGGATCATGCCGCAGGCAGCTCTTTCTGTGCCGCCTCGACCTCGTAGAAATCGGGCTGCATCCGGGTCGGAATGTTGCCGCGCCCGATCTCGACGCAGATGCTCGGCGGGTGGTCCGAGACCATGGCGACAAAGACGTCGCGGATGATCAGGTAGAACGCGCCGTCCTCTTCCTCGATCTGCTTCAGGCGGCCGGAGATCGGCTGCACCATGCAATAGGCCAGGAACACGCCGAGGAACGTGCCGACCAGCGCGCCGCCGATCATGCTGCCGAGGATCTCCGGCGGCTGGTCGATCGAAGACATGGTCTTGATCACGCCCAGAACCGCCGCGACGATGCCGATGGCGGGCAGGCCGTCGGCGACCTGCTGGATCGCGTGCACCGAAGCCAGCGACTCGTGGTGATGCTTCTTGATCTTGCGATTGATCACATCCTCGGTGGCGTATTTGTCGTCGAACTGCATCGACAGCATGCGGAAGCTGTCGCGAATCAGGTCGATGGCGAAATGGTCGCTGGCGATGCGCGGGTAGCGGTTGAAGATGTCGCTGTCCGAGGGCGACTCGATGTGGCTGTCGAGCGCCAGGATGCCCTTGGCCTTATAGATGCGCGTCAGCTCGTACATCAGGTTGAGCAGGTCGCCGTAATCCTTGGCCTTCCAGCGCGGACCTTTGAGAACCTTGACGATGCCGCCTGCGGATTTCTTGATCACGTCGACACTGTTGGCGATGACGAACGCTCCAAGCGCCGCGCCGCCAATCATCATGCCTTCGAAGGGCAGGGCGTGCAGCACGATGTCCATCTTGCCGCCGGAGAGCATAAACCCCCCAAAAACAAGGCCGAACACAAGGGCAAGTCCCAGTATCATCGTCATCGGGTGCGGTCTCTGCTCTGTGGTCACCATGCCGGCACACCGGCAATCTATATCAATTCATAAGTAAATTTGACTTTCTTTCAAGTATAAACAAGAATAGATTGGCAATTAGAAGGACAGTTGGGGCAACAGACCATGATCGCCGAGAAGCTGGCTTACTTTTTCGATGCTTCCGACCTCGGCAGTGTGTTCGAGGACTGGCCCGAGGAGATCGGGCTTGTGCTGTGCCTTG